>DAORHS010000500.1:0-4187 GCA_035438165.1 Prosthecobacter sp. | reverse complement strand
CCATCGCGGTGCAGCCTGCGGTCGGCAGACCTTCGCCCCGCCAGAGATGGAGAAAAATGCACGAACCCGCGCCGGGAAGATTCATCGGGTTGTGCGCCACCAAAGCACCCCAGCGATACAGGCCGTCGTCACGGCACATGAGTTCGGTGCTGGTCCAGTCCTTTGTCACCCGTGCTGCATCAACGACCTGATTGTAGAACCGCGACTGTGGATCATCGACGGCCATGAGTGATTCGGTGATGGGGACATAAGGCAGCATCAACTCAGACTCGCTGGCATCCCCAAACGCAAACGGCAGGCGAAACACGCCCGCAGGGCTGCATCCGTCACCCTCAAGTTTGGTGCGGAATCCCGCCGGGGTCACCGCCGTGTGTTCGCCAACTCCCCAGGCGAGGCCATTTCGACCGAGAGACACGGGAATCGTCTCCCCCACTTGATGCCACCCCTCGAATGAATCGCACTCGATCATTCGCAATTTTGCCGTGATGGATTTCTCGTGAGGAGCGATCACGAGCAACACCTGCCGACATGCCTCGGGCAAATCACGCGCAAACAGGTCGGGGATCATGACCGCACTCAATCCATCTGAACGAGAATCTCACGCGGCTTCGCGCCTTCGCCCGGTCCGATGATGCCACGATCTTCGAGAAGATCGATCATGCGAGCCGCACGTCCATATCCCAGACGCAAACGCCGCTGCAACAGGCTGGTGCTGGCCTTTTTCTCCTGACGGATGACTTCGAGGCACTTTTCCAAAACCTCCTCTTCCTCGGCGCTGATGCCAGAGCCCTCGCCGTCCTCATCGCCAAAGTCACCGCTTTCCTCGTCCACTTTGACGTCAAAGACGGGCTTGCCCTGTGCGACGCAATGCTCGACGAGCGCGTGAATCTCATCATCGGTGACCAGCGCACCCTGGCTGCGCACAGGCTGTGCACCGCCGGGCGGCACGTAGAGCATGTCACCCTTGCCCACGAGGTTCTCGGCGCCTTTGCGATCCAGAATGACGCGGCTGTCGAGCGCCGAGGAAACCTGGAAGGCGATGCGGGTGGGAATGTTCGCCTTGATGACACCGGTGATCACATCCGCGCGCGGCGTCTGCGTGGCGACGATGAGATGAATCCCCGCAGCACGGGCCATCTGCGTGATGCGGGCGATGGCGACTTCGATGTCCGCAGGCGCGGTTTGCATCAAATCCGCCAGCTCATCGACGATGACGACGATGTAAGGCATCGTATCTGGAATGATGACCTCCTGTTTGCGCGGCGGCGGTGGCTGCGAATCTCCCAGCCAGGTGCCGCTGGCATCGCGGAGCTCGTTGTCTCCATCCACGGTGCCGACCTCGGCCGTTTTCGGCGTCGCGTTGGTTTCAGCCGCTGCTTCCTTGGCGAAGGCGGCAGAAACTCTCGCATCATCCACGCCGGCCTTCGCGCCGGGAGCCGCGGCATTGCGAGCAGCGCGGGCAGCGTCCGCCTCGGCCTTGCGTTTACGATTGCGGTTGTTGAAGGCTTCAAAGTTGCGGCAGCCTTCCTGGGCGAAGATTTGATAACGGTTTTCCATCTCCTTCACCACCCAGCGCAGGGCCAGCAGTGCCTTCTTGGGATCGGTGACGACGGGGAGCGCGAGATGCGGCAGTTCCTCGTAGTTCTGCATTTCCACCACTTTCGGGTCGATCATGATGAAGCGCAGCTCATCCGGCGCGAAACGGCACAACAAGCTGGTGATGATGCTGTTGATGCAGACCGACTTGCCGGAACCGGTCGCACCGGCCACGAGCAGATGCGGCATGGCAGCGAGATCGCCGATGATCGTCTTGCCATACACGTCCTTGCCAAGAGCCACGGGAAGTTTGGACTTGCCGTTCACGAACACCTCATCCTCCAGCAGCTCACGCAGCGGCACGATGATCTTCTCCTTGTTCGCGAGTTCGATGCCCACGGTGTCCTTGCCAGGAATCGGGGCGAGGATGTTGATGCGTTCCGCACGCGTGGCGCGGGCGATGTCGGCGTCCAGATTGGCGATACGGCTTACACGCAGGCCATCGACAGGACGCACTTCATAACGCGTGATGGCCGGGCCACGCGTGATGTCACCCGGCTCCACGCTGATGCCAAAACTGGCAAGCGCCCGGACGATCGTCGCCTGAATGCCCAGCAGCTCACCTTTGTCTGTCGGCGCACGGTTCGTTTCCTCCGGCCACTTGAGCAGTTCCATGGACGGCAGCTTGTAGTCTTTGAAGCGGACCGTGAGATTCCCGAGCGAGCCATGAGGAGCCTGCTCGATCTTTTGTGCACGCTTCTTCTCCCAAACCTCGGCCAGTTTGGGCTTGTCAGAGCGGTCGTCATGCGCGCGTGAAATCGAAGAATCAATGATCTTGGGTGCGGGTGGATCAAATTTAAGCGGCAATTCCAGATTTGTGGCGGCGGCTGGCGTGTCGCCCCGCAGCTCGGCCCCGCCCTTCTTCTTTCGGCGCAGTTCGGTCGGCACCGGCGTCAGGGTTCCGGG
The DNA here is from genome assembly GCA_035438165.1 of Prosthecobacter sp. Taxonomy (GTDB): domain Bacteria; phylum Verrucomicrobiota; class Verrucomicrobiia; order Verrucomicrobiales; family Verrucomicrobiaceae; genus Prosthecobacter. The sequence continues at coordinate 1,685 of DAORHS010000500.1, read as the reverse complement.
CACCGTGTTTGCAGCCTCTTCAGCGAGTTTTTCTTCGATCAGACGCTGGGCCTCACGCTCCGTCTTCCAGCGTGTCAGCTCCGCACGAATGTTGCGGACCACCATCAGCGGATGCTGGCCGGTCACGAGGAACAATCCCAGCAGATAAACGACGGACAACACCAAGGTCGCCCCGACTTTGCCGAGCAGGTTTTTCAACAAACCGCCACCAATCACGAAACCGAGCCCGCCAGAACCTCCCAGCGGCGTGAAATGATCACGTTCGCTCAGCAGGTTCTGCACCTCCAGCAACGCCGCGCCGCTGATGATCATGATCGCCACGCCCAGCCAGGCGGCCCGCGTGATCTTCATCTTCGAGTGCAGCTTGCACACGCCAAACCACGTCATGCTAAACGGCAGCAGGTAGGCCGCAAAGCCCATGAGCCAGAGCATGTGCCCCGCCACCAGCGCGCCCATGCGACCCACAAAATTGTGCGTGACTTCGCCCGATGACTCCGACAACGCCAGAAAGGACCACGACGGCATGTCGCGGGGATCATACGAAACCAATGCGAGCAGAAGCATGGCGGCCACCATCAGCAACAGAATACCGAAGACATCATTCCACGGACTTTCCTTCTCGTCCGTGGATCGGGCGCGAGGAGGACGGGCGACGGCAGCAGCTCGGCTCATGCAATAAGGTGGGATTCTGGCAGACGAAATTATTTAAGGCCACCAAAATATTTAACTTGCCTCACTTTTCTGCCTCGGCTTCGATCCTCTTCGGGATGCAACTTGACCGCGAAACTCCCGCGAACATCTTCATCCGCCCCTTTGTCACACCACACCCATGAAAAACACACTCGCACTCACCCTCGCCGCCGTGCTCGCCCTCGGCGCCTCCGTCACCTCCAACTCCCGCGCCCAGGACGCCGGCAAAGTGGACTTTGAAAAGCAGATCCTCCCCATCTTGAAGGAGAGCTGCTTCAAGTGCCACCAGAAGGAACATGAGGAGGACGGCAAAATCAAAAAGCCGAAGGGCAAGCTCCGCCTCGACGGCGCTGCGGTCATCATGAAGGGCGGCGGCGAGTATCCTGACGAAAACGTCGTCGCCGGCAAACCCGACGCCAGTTGGCTCGTCAAAACCATGCTGCTCCCTGACACCGATGACCTGGCCATGCCTCCTGAAGGCAAAGGTGACCGCGTCAGCCCTGCCAACATCGATCTGATCAAGAAGTGGATCACCGAGGGGGCCAATTTCGGCTCTTGGAAGGGTGTCGAATAATTTCTCAGCACAACATCTCACCACGGAGGGCGGAGCCTTGGCTCCGCCTTTCTTTTTTACCTCATGAACGCCCCCTTTCGCTTCACCACCTGCCGCGCCGGATCAGAACCCGTGCTCAAGCGTGACATCGCCAGCCACTTTGCCGGTGAGCTCACGCCTGCGTTCATGAAGCCACAGTTCATCACCTGGAAGGTGCGCAGTCCAGGCTTCAGCCCGCCTCGAACGCTCAGCACCTTTGCCCGTGTCAGCGGCACCTCGCTTGGCTTGTGCAAAACGATCGCCGAGGTCGTCGATCATGCGCGCAAACTCACTTCCAAGCCGGTGCGTCTCCACATCTTCCCACGCATCACGAATGAAGACGGTGTCGAAGCCGCGGAATGGCAGCGCATCGACGCTCTCGCGGCCGAAATCACGCGTGAGC
>DAORHS010000499.1:0-4193 GCA_035438165.1 Prosthecobacter sp. | reverse complement strand
ATCAGTCCGCAGACGCCGCGCGTCGTTTACTTTGGCGACAACGCCTACGTCGGCTACTGCCTCGGCGGCGCCATCGAAGTCTCCACCATCGATCCGAAGCTCGGCCCGATCTTTTATCTGCTCGATCCCAACGAGGAACCCTCGAAGCCGCTGCACTTTCAGCGTGATCAGAGCTGCCTGAGCTGCCACGGCGGCCCCTTCTCCCCCGAAGTCCCCGGTGTGCTCGTGCGCTCCGTGTATCCCGGTCCCGAAGGCCATCCCATCATGAGCCAGGGCAGCACCGTCGTTGATACGACCACGCCGTTTACCGATCGCTGGGGCGGCTGGTATGTGACCGGCAAACATGGCAGCGAACTGCATCGCGGCAACGTCACCGCCACCGAGCAGAACGACCAGACCATCGACATCGATTTCAAGAAGGGCGCGAACGTCACCAGCCTCGCCAAATTTTTCGACACCACGCCCTACAAGCGCAAAACCAGCGACATCGTCGCCCTCATGGTGCTGGAGCATCAGACCAGCGTGCAAAACATCCTCACCAAGGCCAACCACACCTCCCTGCGTGCCATGCACATGCAAACCAGTCTCCAGCGCGAACTCGGCGAAAAAGTCGAGCGCGAGCCCGTCGGCACCGCACGCCGCATCATCGACCACTGCGCCGAAGACGTGGTCGAAGCCCTGCTCTTCAAAGACGAGGCGGCGCTCCCCGAAGGCGGCATCGAGGGCGATCCCGCCTTCCAGACCGCCTTCACCAAGCGCGCCCCGCAAAGCAGCGACGGCCGCAGCCTGAAGGACTTCCAGCTCCTCAACCGCCTTTTCAAGCATCGCTGCAGCTACATGGTTTACTCGCTGACGTTCCAGCACCTCACCGCCCCGCTGAAGCAGACAGTGCTCAATCGTCTTTGGACCGTACTCGAAGGCAAGGACACCACTGGCAGCTACACCTACCTCGGCGAATCCGAACGCGCCCACATCCGCCGCATCCTTGCAGAGACATTGCCCGGCGCTCCGGCGGAGTGGAAGAAGACGATTGCGAGCAAGTGAAGGAGCCATGGGTTGAAATCCGGCGCACCATCTCCAAGCTGCGCGCATGAAACGGCTCCTCACCCTCCTGCTCTGCGTCTTCTGCCTCTCCGCCTGCGAAAAACAGCCCGCCGAGATCGATTTCGCCGACAAGGACGTCGAACTGCTGAACGAAGGCAAAGAAGCGAACTACAAAGGCAAGCCCTACACCGGCCTCGTGCGCAACAAGCACTCCAACGGCAAGACCGCCGGCGAATACCCCTACATCGATGGCAAGATGCACGGCGTGATGAAGGAATGGTGGGAGAACGGCCAGCAGTCCGCCGAGACGAACTTCGACCACGGCCAGCGCCACGGATTGAACCGCTACTGGGACATGAAAGGCAAGCAGACCAAGGAACAGATCTACGACCACGACAAATCCATCAGCGAGAAGCACCTCTGAACTTGGAACTTTAAACCTGAAACTTTAAACTCGAGTTCATGGTCGCCTCCATCATCACTCTTTTTGTCATCGCCGTGGTCTCGTTGATCGCGGTGCGGGTGGGGGCCACGGCGCTGATGATGACGGGGCTGAGCTGGGACACGGCGAGCTTTCAATCGTATTCCGCGTTCTTCGGCGTGGGATTCACCACGAAAGAGGCGGAGATGGTGGTGAATCATCCCGTGCGCCGCCGCATCATCCGGGATCTCATTCTCGCCGGAAACGTGGGCCTTACCTCCGCGCTGGCGGCGCTGGTGGTGTCGATGATGCAGACGGAGAAAAGCAGTCACATGTTGATGATGGTGTTCGGTGTCTCCGTGGCGGTGGCGCTGCTGCTGACGCTGTCGCGGGTGAGCTGGCTGCAGCGGCTTCTGGACCGCATGATTCACCGCGCCCTCGAGCATGCGGGCATGGTGCGGGCGCTGGACTACGAACTGCTGCTGCGCATCCAGCATGGCTATGTGGTCTCGGAGATCGAGGTGCTGCCGGAAAGCTATCTGGCAGGAAAGACGCTGGCTGAGTCGCGCCCGTGGGATCACGGCGTGATCATTCTCGCCATCCGCCGCGCCGGGGACTTCACCTCCGGCCTGCCCGGTCCCCATGATGTGATCCAGGTGGGCGATGTGCTGACCTCGTATGGTCAGGAGGCATCGCTCCGTGCCATGGTGGAGCCGGACAGCAAGCCGGAGGCGAAAACAGCATCCAGCGCGTCGTAGCGGATTGCTGAAAATTTCCGTGAGCGGGCTGTTGTGTTTGCAGCACGGGACGGCGGGCGGCATGATGGCGGCGGAAACACTTACGATGACCTCAACGGAAGCCCTTTCAGCACCCAGGACTGCGGTCACACCAGCGTATCTGCTGGTGGCGGTGGATTTCACGCGGGAGCTGGGGACGGTGCTGCGTACGGCGGTGGCGCTGGCGACGCGCATCGGAGCGAAGATGACGCTGCTGCATGTGCTGGAGCCGATCACGGATGATCCCGAGATCACGCTGCACTGGGGCAACTTTCCGAGGGAACGGCGCGAGCATGCGCGGCAGCAGTTGGAGACGCTGGCGCGTGAGTCCGGCGCGGAAGCAGCGGAACTCGTGCTGGCGGAAGGGCGCGCGTTTGAGGAGATCGTGCGCAACGCACAGGATCGCGGCTGTGATCTGGTGGTGATGGGCCGCACGGGCGAAGAGCGCGGGTTCATCCACGAGGTGCTGGGCAGTACGGTGGAAAAGGTGGCGCGTCATGCGCGCTGCCCGGTCTTCATTGTCGGCGAGGAGCAGGCTCCCGGACCACAGGAGCCGCGCTGCATCCTGCTGCCGACGGATTTTTCAGAGGATTCACGCGCAGCCTTTGCATGGGCGGAACTGATCGCGCGGCAGTACGATGCGAAGCTGCTGCTGGCAAACGTGCAGGAGCCGATGGGCCTGCCGGGCACGGTGGAGTACCGCCGGTTTGACGATCAAATCGACGCATTGCGCGAAGAGGCGGATGAACGGCTCGAAACCTTCCGTCAGGAGCATCTGCCGGTGGATTTGACTGTGGAAACACATGTCGTGGAGGGCACGCCGGACCGTGCGCTGTGCCGGCTGGCGCGGCGAGAACAGGTGGACCTGATCGTGATGTCCACGCATGGCGCGCAGGGCTGGCGCAGGGCGTGGCTGGGCGGCACGGCGGAGGGCGTGCTGCGCGAGGTGCCGTGCTCCGTGCTCGTGGTGCCTCCCACGCACCGGGTGGAGGAGCCGGAGGATGATTCCGATGCGGCTAGACGCGCACCACGGCAGTCGGCGCAGGAGCAATTGGCGGGTATCGATCTCAGTGCGCCGGTTGCCAGCCTCATGCGCGCGGATTTTCCCGCCGTGGCGCATCATGCGACGATTGGCGACGCACTAACGCATATCCGCCAGGTGGGCGTGGGCGAGAGACTGATTTATTTCTACGTCACGGGGCCGGAAGGCCGGCTGATGGGCGTCATCCCCACGCGGCGGCTGCTCACCTCGCCGCTGGAGGACAAGGTGGAGGCGCACATGATCCAAAACGTGACCGTGCTGCGGCCGGAAGAGTCGCTGCTGGAGGCGTCCGAGGTCTTTGCGAAGCGGAAATTTCTCGCACTGCCTGTCATTGATGAGAACGGGCGTCTCGTCGGCGTGGTCGATGTAGGCTTGCTTTCGGACAAAATTTTCGATCTCGCCGAGCGCGAGCAGCTTGAGGATCTCTTCGAGACGATCGGTTTCAATGTCGCGCAGGTGAAGGAGGCGTCGCCAGTGCGGGCGTTTCGCTTCCGCTTTCCCTGGCTGCTGGCCACGATCACCAGCGGCACGCTGTGCGCGGTGCTTACCAGCGTCTTCGAACTCACGCTGGAGAAAAGCATCGTGCTGGCGTTTTTCATGACGCTGATCCTCGGACTCGGCGAAAGCGTGAGCATCCAGTCGATGACCGTCGCCATCCAGGCGCTGCGCAGCACGAAGCCCACGCTGCGCTGGTATCTCGGCGCGTTGCGTCGTGAGGCGCTCACCGCGCTGCTGCTGGGCGCGGGCTGCGGCTTGATCGTAGCACTCATCGTGTGGCTATGGCGGAGCGAGGTCATGGTGGCGGCCAGCATCGGCACAAGCATCGCGCTGGCACTGGTGACGGCCTGCGTCACAGGTCTCAGCGTGCCCGCGCTGCTGCACGCGCTGCGCCTGGACCCAAAAATCGCCG
>DAORHS010000498.1:0-4198 GCA_035438165.1 Prosthecobacter sp. | reverse complement strand
CTTGGAGTTGACTTTCGACGGGTCGGGCGGGCTGTTGTCCGCCAAGGTGGCCAAGAGTTCCGGCTTCGGCATTCTCGACAATGCGGCATTGGAGAAGGTCCGCAAAAGTCTCCGCATGAAAAACGCGCCGGGCGAAACCCGGGTTTACACGAAGGAATTCACTTTTCGGCTGCAATAAATCATTCAACTTTCCCTGAACCTCCGAATCCAGAACCCCGAAGCAAGACCTTATGTTGGCAAACATCCTGATCAAATACTTTGAAGCCGGCGGACCCATCATGTGGCCGATCCTTGTCACCGGCATCGTTGCGGTGGCTGTGGTCGGCGAACGCACCTTCTGGTGGTGGCGGGAAAGCACGCGCCGCGACGCCCAGACGTTGGAGAAGCTTTTTGGCGCGCTGGAAGCCGGCGATTTCGCCGAGGCCTCGAAAATCTCCAAGGACAGCCGCGACCCCATCATTCGCATGGTCTGGCACGGCATGAACCACTATCACTCCTCGCTTCAGGGCGCGCTCGCGGTGGCAGCCGGCGCCGAACTCCAGAAGGCGGGCCGATTCCTGGTGGTGATGGACACGCTCGTCACGCTGGCGCCGTTGCTGGGTTTGTTGGGCACGGTTTCCGGCATCTTCCGCACATTCATCGCACTGGGCGCGCAAAGCGTGGAAGGCGCCATGGGTTCAATCACCGGCGGTATCGGCGAGGCGTTGATCGCCACGATGTGCGGCCTGGGCATCGCCATCTTCGCGCTGATCCCCTTCAATTTCTTCACGCGCAAGGTGGCGCAATTGCATTTTGAGCTCGAATCCGCCGCCACCAACGTCGAGGTCATGGTGTCCGCGGCCAAACAACGCGGCTTTGAAACCCAGGTCTTCCGCCAGAACAGTTGAACCGCCGCTCGCTGCGTCGCCCCCTTGTCACCATGAAAATCGGCTCTCCGCTCCCGGAAAAGAAAGCCCGCATCGAGATCATTCCGCTCATTGACATCATGTTCTTCCTGCTGGCGGCGTTCATGATGGCCAGCCTGACGATGATCAAAATGCAGTCCATCAAGATGGACCTGCCCACCGCCACGATGGCCAGCCGCGATTTCAAGCCGGACATCGTCAACATCTCCGTCAACAAGGCGGGCGACGTGTACGTCGAAAAGAAGCCGATCAATTACGTGGACTTGCGCAGCTACCTTTCGAACAAGTTCCGCGCGAATACGAACGTGCCCGTCTATATCAGCGGTGACAAGGACGCCACGCACGGCACCGTGATCAACGTGCTGGATCTCGTCCGGCGCGAGGGCATCCAACGGGTTTCCTTCGCCATCTCGCCTCAGCAGACGAAGTAAGGGGATTCAATTGATGCACGAACAGCTCCACCGCAGGGCATAGAGTTGATTTGGCTGCCCCCTCGGCCAGCCAGTCGGGTCGCGGAGTTTGATTACTTCTTTGCCGGGGGCGCGTTGGTTGCCAGCGTGGCCTGCAAGGCATTCCACTTTTCAATCAGTTCGTTGAACTCCTTGGCGGTCTGATTGTACTTGGCCACCATTTCATTGCGCTCCTCGGCCACCTTTTGCAGCGTCTTCATATCCTCGTTCTGCTTGCGGATGCTCTCATTTTGCCGGGTGATGGATTCATTGGCCTGCTGCAAAGCTTCCTTGTACTTGACCAGCCGTTCCTGGCCGTCCTTCAATTCCTTGTCGCTTTGGGCCAGGTCTTTTAACAGGCTGGCAATCTCCGTGCGATTGCTCTTCACCGTTTCCGCCAGTTCCGATTTCAACCCGTCCAGCCGCTTGATCTCCTCATCTGCGTGCTTCTGCGCCTGCTGCATGTTTTGGAGGTTCTCCTTGTGATTGTGAATCTCGTCATGGAGCGTCTGAATGTCCTGGCGCAACTTGGCCTCGCGATGCCATTGAAAAGCGATCAGCGCACACAGGCAAAGCGACAAAAAAATTAGGAGGTTCTGCAGTAAGTTCTTCATGGCACAACACGCAACGAATGCCCCCGCAAGGTGGCAAACCCGGCCCGCAAAGTCAAAACCTCGGTGCTTGGGTGTCGTGTAGTATTCAAAAGGAGACTTTTGCGTGCGATCAAAAGGAGACTTCTTAAAAGACCGGACAATGGAGCAAGACAATGGGTTTGGTCTTGGGATCGGGAGCCTGGCGGAGGTAATAGATGTCACCATCGGGTCGCAGGCAACGGATAACGGTGGCACGGGGTGGTGCCTCAATGGCCTGTCGCTGGGAGCCGACGGGGACCTTGCCGTCATCGCCGACACGAACCCGCGTCTGTTGGCTCCAGACAAAGGGCCACCAGGGACAAGCCGGAATAGGCCGCAGGACCGAGCGTTTGCCCGCGATGGCTTGGGCGCGAGCGGCGTGCGGAGTGGTGCCCAGTTCGCGATGGATTTCGTGTTGGTTGGCGTGAGCCAGCAGTTGGTCCAAGAGGTGGTTAGCGCCGACCAGTTCGCCGATGTGATCGGCGGCCAAGAGGGGCGGCAGGCGTTTTTGCCAGTAGTCGTGGCGGCGTTCGATTTTGCCTTTGGCTTGGGGTGTGGGCGCGTAAAGCAGTTTGACTGCGTAGAAGTGAAGCGCCTGGCCCAGTTGGGTGAAAGCCTCGGGATTATGGGTGTAGAAGAAGGAGTGAAAGTCCACATAGAGAGCCAGGGGCAAACCGTGCGCTTGAAAGGTGCGGGACAGGAAGTCGCAATGGGCCAGGAGCGTTTCACTGGCATAAAGGCGTGCGCCGGTGTTGTAGCGGGTGGCGTCGTCCAGAATATCCAGCAAGACCTGTTTGTCCGGCTGGCCCGGCAGCCAAGCATGGGGACTGGCGTCATATTGCCAAAGCGCGCCGTAGTCCCGGGCTTGCCAACGTTTGACGGGTTTGGGCGGGGCTTTGTAGCGGGTGTCGGGAGCCAGTTGGTTGACGATGGCCCAGCGTCGGACGCTGGCGCGGTCGGTTTGAAAATCAAGGCGGCGATGGAGTTCGCTGGCTGCGGCGCTGTAAGAAGAGGGTGGTTTGGAGGAAAGGAGTTTGGTCAGCAAAGCCACAACTTTTTCTGGCCAGTCGGGTCGGTGATCGCCACCGGAAACACCGGGCGACCAGGCGGCCTCTTTCCTTTGAGCACAGGCGCGCAGGTATTGGCTGTAGAGTTTGTAGAAGCGGGGCCGGGATAATCCCAGTTCACGGGCTGCGGCTCGGGCGGAAAGTTCACCCCGCCGATGGCTGGCCAGAAGGTGGCGGATCAGCGGAGCTGGTAAACGTTTGATCAGTTGTGACTTTTCATCGTCACGATGATGACAAAAGGAGGGTGGATTTATCGCTTTGAAACTGACGCCGGCAGGAGGGCCGGCCCGGCGGTGGCAGAGCACCGCCGAGCCTGCCGTATGTCAGGCTTCAGCCGGCGCTCAGGTTGCGTCTCCGCAGAGCCCTATCCTCCGCTGAAGCAACCGGTGAGATTATCAAACCGCTTTCCTGCGGCAAGGGGCTCAAATCATTATTCTCCTTTTGATCGCACAGCCCTGTCTCCTTTTGATCGCACCACGACACGAAAAACTCCGTTTTTAGGCCCGCACTGAGCTTTTGATGCGCGGGACTTGGATTGAAATTGGCCAATCTGCACAAACCCCAACAGCGCTTTCCCATGGATTCTCACGGATTTCGCGATGTTTTCGCCGGGTGACTCTTCAATCCGGCCAGGGCGGAGATTTTCAACCATCAGATTCAACCCCCAGCGTGCCCAATCGGTGAGGATTTTGCCGCACACTCACCATCTCGTTGAAAAGAATTCACGGCGGCGACGCCAAACTGGCACCCGCGCCGCTCAAGGTGCGCGGGAGTGACAAGGCGTACGCACCGGCATGAAAACCACAAACACCCGGACCGGGCCGCGTTTCAAAATGGCGCGGACGAGGCCGGCGGTGCGCCGAACCATCCTCCTGCCACACATAAAATTATGAGAACCAAAACTGTCCTGATCGTCTCGCTCACGGCCAACGTCGTGCTGATGGGCACGCTCGCCTACATTCAATCGCTCTCAATTGATCCCCTGCGCACGCCGGCGGTGATCTTCTTTGTCGAAAGATCGAACCCCGATGCGGTCAGCGAGGCCTTTCGGGCTTCGGGTTTGATCGGCGATTCCGCCCATTAGGATCGAAGCCCGGCGTGCCAACCATGAACACCATCGAGTTACTTTGGCAGCAGTACCTGCG
>DAORHS010000497.1:0-4218 GCA_035438165.1 Prosthecobacter sp. | reverse complement strand
GCAAGTTTGCTGATCGCAGCGTCGAGGTAAACCTCGATCTCTTCCGCCGCATGCGGGCTGGGGAGTTCAAGGAGGGCGAAAAAGTCCTGCGCGCGAAGATCGACATGGCCTCGGTGAACATGCACATGCGTGATCCGGCGCTCTACCGCATCCTGCACGCGCATCATCACCGCACCGGCGACGCCTGGTGCATCTACCCCATGTATGACTACGCGCATCCGCTGAGCGATGCCATCGAGTCTATCACACACAGCCTCTGCACGCTCGAGTTCGAGATTCACCGCCCGCTGTATGAGTGGCTCATCAACAACGTCGATGGCCTGCCCGGCGCACCGTATCAGCGCGAGTTCGCCCGCCTGAACCTCAGTTACACCGTGATGAGCAAGCGCAAGCTGCTCCGCCTTGTCAAAGAAGGCCTCGTCAGTGGCTGGGATGATCCGCGCATGCCCACCATCAGCGGCCTGCGCCGCCGTGGCATCACCGCCGCCGCCATTCGCAGCTTCTGCAAGACGATCGGCCTCACCAAGTTCAACTCCCTCACCGAGATCGCCCTGCTGGAGCATGCCATCCGCGAAGACTTGAACAAAATCTCCCGCCGTGCCTACGGCGTGCTGCGCCCCATCAAAGTCGTCCTCACCAACTACCCCGAGGATCAGGTCGAGCATTTCGAGGCCAACAATCATCCCGAAGACCCCGCCGCAGGCACGCGTCAGGTGCCGCTCTGCCGCGAGCTTTACATCGAGTCTGACGACTTCATGGAGTTCCCCTCCGAAGGCTTCCATCGCCTCAAACCCGGCGGCGAGGTGCGCCTCAAGTTCGCCTTCTGCATCATCTGCCAGGAGGTCATCAAGGATGATGCCGGAAACATCGTCGAACTCCGCTGCACCTACGACGACGCCACCCGCCACGGCAAGAAGCCCGAAGGCCGCACCAAGCCCAAAGGCATCATCCACTGGGTCAGCGCCCGCCACGCCATCGACGCCCCCGTGCGCTTGTATGACCGCCTCTTCACCGTCGAAACCCCAGATGCTGATGCCGGCGAAGACGGCGACTTCACCCAGTTCCTCAATCCCGCCTCCCTCGAAGTCGTCGAAAACGCCAAACTCGAACCCAGCCTCCAGGACGCCGCCCCCGGCACCCACTGGCAGTTCGAACGCGTCGCCTACTTCTACGCCGACCCCATCGACTCCAAGCCCGGCGCGCCGGTTTTCAATCGCACGGTGACGTTGAAGGATGGGTGGGTGAAGAAGTAATTTGTTGTGCCGCAATACGCCCCAACATCTAGCGACGTAGATTTCATTTTCCCCATTCCTCCATGAGCAAACTTACCAACAAGATCGAAGCCCACGACCGCACAGTGTCGGGAGTGTTGGAAAATAAGAAATACACCGTGGATTACTTTCAGCGGGAGTATAACTGGCAACGGCGGCACATGGAGCAACTGATCACAGATCTCACCACGTCATTCACCAACGAATACCAAGAGGGGGATGAGCGGACCGAAGGCGAGAACTACAACAACTATTATCTTGGGCCTTTCGTCGTCAGCGAGAAAAACGGACAACGCAGCATCATCGACGGGCAACAGCGGCTAACATCCCTGACCCTGCTACTCATCTACCTGAACAATCTGCAAAAAGAGGTCGGTTTGACCGAGTCTATCGAGTCCATGATCTTCTCGGAGCACAGGGGCATGAAGTCCTTCAATATTCAGGTTGAAGAGCGTATGCGCTGCTTTGAACAGCTCTTCACAACAGGCAGCTATGTCAAGCGAGAGGATGATGATGCTTCCACGCTCAACATGGCAGATCGTTACAGCGACATCGCGGAAGTCTTTCCAGGGGAAATCAAGGAGCGCTGCTTGCCGTTCTTCATCGACTGGTTGAAGTACAACGTCGTCTTGGTTGAAATTATTGCCTACTCCGACGATAACGCTTACACGATTTTTGAGACGATGAATGATCGAGGTCTGAACCTCACTCCCACAGAGATGCTCAAGGGCTACATCTTGTCTCGTATCGTCCAAGATAAGACAAGAAGCAAAGCCAATGAGGAATGGAAGAAAGCAATGAGATCCCTTGGTGAGCATGAGAAAGACGAAGATCAGCGTTTTTTTCAGGCGTGGTTGCGTGCCAGCTTTGCTGATACCATTCGACCCGGTAGCGCAGGATCACAGAATGAGGATTTTGAGAAGATTGGAACTCGTTTCCACAGCTGGGTGCGAGAGAATCTCAAAAAAATGAACCTCGACCCTGAGCGTTCAGAAGACTTTGAGCGGTACGTTTTTGAAGATTTTAAATTCTATCGCAACGCTTATCTGCGTGTCCTCAAGGCTCAATACACACTGACGCCAGAACTCCAACATGCTTACTACATCGAAAGGTGGGGAATTGCCCCGGCACTGAGTTACCCTCTCATGTTGGCCCCCTTAACCGCAACGGACACAAGTGAAATAGCTGATGCCAAAATGGACCTTGTAGCGCGTTTTATCGAGGCGTTTGTGGTGCGCCGGTCCATTAATTTTCGTCAATTTGCCGCGAGCTCAATTAGGTACACAATGTACTCGCTGGTGAAGGAGATTCGAGGCAAAGATCTCTCTCAATTGCGGTCTATCCTCGCCGCCAAGGTGAATGAGTTGGATGCGAAATGGGATGGATTTGCCAAATTTGCATTACATGGCATGAACAAAAAATTCGTGAAATTTCTGTTGGCGCGTATTACAGCCTATGTCGAAAACGGTGCAGGAATGACCAGCACCTTCCAAACTTATTTTGAAAGCCCCGGCGGAAAACCTTTTGAAGTTGAGCACCTTTGGGGAAATGACTTTGAAGCTCATGCGGACGAGTTTACCGATAAGCAGGATTTCTCTGACTGGCGTAATTCGTTCGGAGCACTGGTGTTGTTGCCCAATGGCACGAACCAATCTTACGGCGGCAAGTCTTTCCAGGAGAAGATCTCTCACTACCAGAAGGAAAATCTCCTTGTGAGCTCGCTCACACCGCTAGCCTACCAAAACAATCCCAATTTCACCAATTGGGTGGCATCTCAGCAGTTCAAGTTCATGCCGCATCCAAACTTCAAGAAGGCTGATATCGAGGCGAGACAGGCGCTCTATCAACAGATCTGCGAGAAGATTTGGGATTTTCCGGCAGCACTCTCTCACTTCTCATGAAACTGATTCGCGATCTTCTGGTGCTCGGCTCGGGCAGCATCTCCGCCTTTACCTGCTGAATATCGGCTTCGGCGTCGCGGAGTTCATTCCTGACAACATCCCGATCTTGGTTCATCTGGACGGGAGGACCATGGGCTCGTGAACTTCATGGGGCCATTTTTTGAGGCGCAGGGCATCCCATTTCACACTCAAGCCGGCCTGATCAGGGCTGTGGCGCTGCCGGAGGCGGGGAGGGGTGAAATTTATCAGCCTGATTCTCAATGAGTCACGGCATGCGGCGCATATTTTTCTAGACGACTGAAACCGGGTCTAGTAAAACGGCGCCAATTCGTGCGTCCAACCCCGCATGAAGCATGCGTCGATGATTACAGGGAATCACCCACCCGTGCAGGCAGGCGAAAGCGCCGCCTGGAGGGAGGAGGCGTTGCGGGTGCCGGAGATTCCGGCCTCTGCCCTGCCGACGAACGTCCCGCTCCGGTCTCCGGGGCTCATCGCCATTTCTGACACTCTCCTCTGGCAGCCGAATGCAGCGGCTGCATTTCGATCATGCAGACTCCGGTGGCAGAATGCGCTGGCAACATTCGGCTCAAGGAGGCTTCGGTGGCGGAATGCAGTGACAGCATTCGGCTCATGGAGGCTTCGGTGGCGGAATGCAGTGGCAACATTTGGGTCACGGAGGCTCCGGCAGCAGAATGCGGTGGCAACATTCGGATCACGGAGCCTCCGGCAGTGGAATGCGGTGGCAACATTTGGGTCATGGAGGCTCCGACAGCGCTTTGCGGTGGCAACATTCGGCTTACGGAGGCTCCCGTGGCGGAATGTGGCGACTTTTTGGCGCAACCCGCCCCTGCGGCGGCCGATCTGGCCGGGAGGAGGCGGCCTGCGGCCATGAGGATCGTGCGATTCGACCAGGGCTTCCGCCTTGATGATCCGAACATCCGATTTGGGGCCACGGACGATGCGCCGGCCTACCAGCTTGAGCCGGGGGATTCCGGCTATCTCAACACGGCACCGGCCACCGGTGCCAGCCAACCGAAAAAAGGACA
>DAORHS010000496.1:0-4218 GCA_035438165.1 Prosthecobacter sp. | reverse complement strand
GAAGCTGGCATCAGCCTCCTCCAGGTCGTTGGAGAGGATCTTGATGGCGACGGCGCGGTCCAGCGCGACCTGCCGCCCCTGATAGACCGCGCCCATGCCACCACGGCCGAGCATGCGCTCGATGCGGTACTGCGGCAGGAGCCGGCCCATTTCCTCCACGCTGGGCGGTTCCCAGGCCTTCCGCGGCGCGCTGGCGGGAACGGTGGAATGCGCCACCTCGGCCATGAGGCAGGCGGCGCACAGACCATTGGCATCGCCCGCGACGATGAGTTCACCACACTTGGGACAGGGACGGGTGCTTTCAGGCAATATGGAATCGCTCATGCAGTGGCTTGACCTGAATACACCGGGGCGGTTGCAGGAAAAAAGTCAATTTTTTCGCAGGGCGGCAAAAAGCACCGCCAGCTCGTCCTCCACGCTGCCGCCCTCCCCCAGCGTGCCGACGATTTCCTCCCTCACCAGGGCCCGGAAACGCCGCTTCAGCCGGTGCACGTGGGACTTGAGGGAGTTCAGATTGATGCCGAGCGCCGCGGCCAGCGCCGCCTGATCGCCCGTGCCCGCCTCCCCGCTGAGCCAGGGCTGGATGCGGTCAAACACCTCCTCCCGGCCCTCGGCTGCGCATTCCCGCCGCAGGCGGTCCAGCCCGTGGCGCAGCACGGCCAGCGCCCACTGACGATCGAACTCGTGATCCGGGGAGGGCTGCCCGGCATCCGGAATCTGACGCGCTTCCGTGGCATCGAGCGCCGCATGTTGCGCGCCCCCGCCACGCTTCAGACGCAGCGCAGCCGCCCGCTGATGCGAGAGGAAATGCTTCACCGCCCCCAGCAGGTAGGAACGGAACCGGCCACGCTGCGGCTCTGCCGACTCCATCCCACCACGGGCGAGCATCTGCTCAAAGAATGCATGCGCCACGTCCCGCGCCGCGTCCGCATCCCGCAGCTCGCAGCGGAGAAAGGCCAGCACCGGTTCATAGTAGGCATCGCACAACTCTGCCAGCGCCCCACGCCCATCATCCGAATCCGCCCGCGCCGCGCAGACGCGCGTCCAGCGCGTGGTGAGGAAGGCAGCGGGCGGCATGGCCTGCATGATGGGCTGCAAACGCACGCTGCCATCCGGAAAATCAAACTCTAGCGCCGAAGCTCGATCAAGCCGCCAGCATCTTCTCGCGGCCGTTGCTTGCGAGCATGGCGGCCAGTTCTGGCATGTAGCGGGCGATTTCGTGGGAGAGCATCGAAAGACGTGTCTCGGACTTCCAGTTGCCCTTGAGGCTGCGGTCCGCGTCGGTCATTTCGACCTCGACGAGCGTGGAGAAGACGGCGGTGTCGGCTTGAGGATCGAGTTGCAGGGTCATGATGTGAGGGCAGGTTGTTCGGGCGTGACCAGGACGAGTTCGCCGTCCTTGAGCGCCCATTTGCGTCTTTCCAAAGCACCCGTGTTCAACATGGCATCAATCCCATTGCTCAGAAGCATCCTCGCCGCCTCGGCGGGGCTGCTGCCAAACGTGCCCTTCAAGGTCATGTCTTCGAGGTACTGCTTGATCTGCGGGGTGACCGCGATCGTCAGCGAGAGTGAGTCGAAGGTGTTTGAGGGGCGGGCCATCCAATAATAACCGGGTAATAACCCCATTTTAATTCCAACCTGACTCAATGGTCAAGGTTGGTTTCGATTTATTTGAGGTTTCTACCCGATTAAAACCCCTCAATTAGTTAGGTCTTCTTAAATAAATGCGACTTTTCGATGGAAATGGCCGCCTCAGGGCGTTCAAAGCGCCCCATTTTATGAAAACTCGTTCCATCGCCTCCCTCTCCGCCGTTGCCCTGTTGACCGCCGCATTTCTAAACCTCCGTGCCGAAACGAAAGGTGAGGGCGGTGAATGGCAGAAGTGGTTTGCGGATGGCACATTGAACGGCGGCCAGATCATCAGCGGGCAGGCGACCTACAAAGTGGAAGACGGTGTGCTCGTCGGCACCACGGTCGATGGCAGTCCGAACACCTTTCTCGCCATCGGACCGTTCAAAGACTTCGAACTCGAGTTCGAAGTGAAGGTGGATGATGAGCTCAATTCCGGCGTGCAGGTGCGCAGTCACATCGCCAAAGAAGGCGATCCGGCTCCCGAGGGCAGCAAGAGCGGCAAGCCAAATCCTCCCGGCCGTCTTTTCGGGCCACAGTGCGAGATCGCGATCAACGGCACCGCTGGTAACTTTTACGACGAGGCACGTCGCGGCACTTGGTGGAGCCTGCTGACAGAAACCGAGGCCGTGCGCACCGAAGAAGCGAAGGCTGCCTTCAAGAAGGGCGAATGGAACCACTACCGCATCGTGGTGAAGGGCGACCACTACCAGAGCTTCGTCAACGGCGTGAAAACCGCCGACTTCACCCAGCCCGGCGATCCCGAAGGCTACATCGGCTTCCAAGTGCATGGCATCAAGAAAGGCACCGGCCCTTACAGTGTGCGCTGGCGCAATGTGAAGTTCCGCGAGACGAAATAACCGAGCGCAAGAACGAACACTGACGAGGCCATCACCGTCTGCCAGCGCCGCCACCAAGGCGTCCAGTGGACGGAGATGGCCTTTGATTTGTCGCCCGCGAGCAGCAGCATCCATTTCGGCGGTGCATCGGGATTCGTTTCATCGCGCGTCCACAACAGCACGTCGTGCATCCTGCCTTTCGGCATCTCAAAGATGATTTCCGGCGTCTTGCTGCGCCAGCGCCACGCGGCGGTGATCAATTGATGCTCCTGTCCCTCGGTGTCTGAAGGCAGGTAGGAGGCAGGGGCGAATTCAGCCCAGTTTTGGTGCTGGGAAAGAGAAGCCCCTGCCACATCTGAGAGAGCGACGAGATGGTCTTTCACTCTCAACCGAACCGGATCGACCAGCGCTGATCGAGCGGTCGCCTCGTCAGCGATCAGCGGATTTCCGCCAAAGTCGGCGGTGATTTCCAGCCGCACCTCGGCTTCAGGCAGCAGTGTGAGTTTGGCACTCAAAAACTCCGCCCCATGCCCGAAAGCACTGGCAGGAGCCAGAATGACGAATGACGAATGCAGAATAATGAAGGCGCGGACGACACGTTGGCATCGGCGCTTGCTCATTCGACATTCGTCATTCTGCATTCGTCATTTCTTCACGTTCCACCTCAAGACGCGGCCCCACTGGTTCCATTCGGTTTCGAGGATGTTGCCGTCGTTGTCGAAGGTGATGCCGTGAGGGCTGGTGACGATGCCTTGCTGCCAGTCTTTGGGTTCGATCTTGGGTGTGTTGGTCGGTTTCGGGCTGGTACCGAGGTCGGCGACACGCTTGTTGTCTTTGTCCCACACGCTGACGTTGCCGGCGATCTCGGCCACGCACATCAGATCGCCGTGGAAGCTGGCGGAACTCGGATTGCGCATTTCGGTGGCGATCTCGCCGATAAAATTGCCTGCGAGGTCGGTGTGCAGCATGCGCTTGTGGCCGCGGTCGCAGATCATGACGCGGGCAGGCTCAAAGCGGCGGTCGATGAAGATTTTGTGCGCGTTGGCGAGCTTGAGCGGTTCACCAGGGCCGCCAAAGACGGCCTTGAACTTGCCTTCGCGGCTGAAAACGAAGATGTGGCTCTGGCCGTAGCCATCGACGACGTAGATGTCGCCGTTCGGAGCGACATCGCAGTTGGTGAGTTTCAGGCCCTTGCCGATCTTGTCGGCAGGGAACTCACTCGTCGGGATGGTCATGAGCACCTTGCCTTCGAGATCACATTTGATGACCTTCTGCTCGCCCAGGACAGCGGCGAAGATGAACTCGCCTCCGTTGTCCTTGCGGATGACGAAACCATGCAGCGACGGCGGCAGTGGCAGCGCCTTGATGAACTTGCCGTCGGTGCCATAGACCTGGATGCCGGCGTCCTTGTCCTGGACACTCACATAGATCTTGCCGGCGGAGTCCACGGCGATCTCACCGTGGCCGTTGCCAATGGTTTCCCTGCCAGGAGGCGGGGTGATGAAGTTCGGGACGAGTTCATAGGCGACTTCGGCGGCGGCGCTGCCGGCGAGGGCCATGACGGACAGGAGGGAGAGGATGCGGTTGTTCATCGGGCGGATTCAAACGGACTCAGCGGGCGGCGTCAATCGTGCAGGTGCGTTTTTGACTGGATGATCCTGTCATACGGCTGGAAACTTCCGGTCACAGATGGAGTTCACACTCCTCTATCCCTGAAAAAACTCGGCTTCATCCTCCTCGCCGGCGGCCT
>DAORHS010000495.1:0-4226 GCA_035438165.1 Prosthecobacter sp. | reverse complement strand
GTTTTCGGTTTGGGTTTGGAAGCCGGTTGTCGTTTAACTTTGGGCGGCTCAGGCCGTGGTGCCGGCCTGGGTTCGACGGCTGGCTCCGGCGGAGTGGTGGCCGTGATCGCTTCGGTCTCGGAGTTCTCCGGACTGACGGTCTCCGGGGCGATCTTGCGGATGTCATGAGGCCCCTCCGGTTTGATGGCGGTGCCGTCGATGATGATCTTTGTGGACTCGTCCTTGCCGATGTAGAGCCGGTCGTCTTTTTTCACCGTGGCCGTGCCGCGTGCCTCGGCGAAGTCGGGAGTGATCAGGATGGTGGAGGCTTTTGCGTGGATGGGGGGATTTGAGTCTTTGAGCAGCATCGCCCCACCGCTGGCGAGATGAGTTTCACGACCAAAATCATCGCGCGTGGTGACAATTTCACCGGCGAACAAACGGACGGCACCCGTGGTGCGCGCGGCCGGGTACTTCTGCTGAAGCGCGTCAGGTGTAAGCCTGAACTCGGGCGGCTCGGGAACCGGGGAGTGGATGCAACTGCAGAGAGCGACGGAAGCAATGAGGAGGCTGTGGCGAAGGAGGGGCATGACCGGTGATGCGGGCGTCTCGCGGGTTACTTGCCTGTGCGCAGGAAGGCCACGATGTCTGCAACGTCCTGCGCGTTCAATCCGAGCTGTGTGGCGCTGAGCATCATGCTGTGGTCGAGTTTGCGGCGGCTTTTGATGCGGGATCTGGCCACATATTGATTCTGTCCGCCCATGCTGCGGACGATCATGATGTCGCCCTCGGTGAGGATCATGCCGTGGATGGTGGTGCCGTCTTTGAGGACGAGCTCCTGGCCGTCGTAGCCATGCGCGATGTCCTTGCCCGGGTCGATCAAGGCCTGCGCGATGATCTCGCCGGGCTGGCTGAGGCCCCAGCCTTCGAGATTAGGGCCGAACTCGACACCCTGGCCGCCAATCTGATGACACATGACACAGCGGGTGACGAGCTGCGCGCCGTTTTTCACATGGCCCTGAAGTTTGAGCACTTCGTCAAGCGTCACCGTACTCGGCAGGGAGGGGGGCGTGACGATGGTGACGAGCCTGGCGTTCTCAGGATCGAAGATGCCCTCTTTCTTCAATGCCTCGGCGATGCCAAAGGTGGACCATTCGTCGGTGCTGCGTTTGATCAGCCACCACATGACGTCGGCATGGATGGGTGAGTCCTTGTCCTTGGCGAGTGCGAGCACGGCCCTGGCGGCGTCGGCTTCGGGAATGAAAGCGAGCGTGTCGAGCGCGAGTTTGCGCTGCTCTGGGGTGAGTTTGCCATTGGCCGCACGCTGCTGCAGTTCCGGCACGGCGGCGGCCGGATGGAGACGCCAGGTGAGGTGCGCGAAGCCTTCGCTCCAGTCGCCTTCGGAGTGGAGTTCATTCCACACCAGCTCTTCCTTGCCTTCGCAGCCGATGCCCCAGGCTTCGAGTTGTGAACGATCACCGCCGTCGATGTGCCGTGCGAGCCGGGCAAGAATGGGCACGCTTTGTTTTGCGGGCACGTCACGCAGCGCGACGGCGACTTCGCGGCGGACCATCGGCGACTGATCGGCGGCCATGATGGCGATGAGGTCGAGACCGTCGTTCGTGGCGGCACGGATGGCACGCACAGCGACGAGACGTTTGGTGGCGTCGTCGGATTCGAGCCAGCTGCGGGCGGCGGTCAGGCCCTTCTCACCGAGTTGTGCGGCGAGCCAGACGGCACGGGAGGCGATGAATGGATTCGTGGCCTGGTCGCGCAGCTCCAGCACCTGCGGCAGTACTTTGGCGCCTGCCTCCTTCAAACGGGTAAAGGCCGCGTGGCGGATGTTCGTGGCGGGAGACTGGAGCGCGGCGATCTGGCCTTCGACCGTGTCGAGCTCAAGGCCGGGAACCTGCGGCTTGAAGCCCTTCGGTGCGATGCGGTAAATCGTACCGCTGCAGGTTTCATCGGTGTCCTGATGGCCGCCGGTGCGCTTGTCGAACCAGTCGCTGATGTAGATCGCGCCATCGGGGCCGACGCACACATCGCTGGGGCGGAAGAGCGTGTGGCGGTCGTCGGAGAGGTTGTTTGCGCCGCCGACAAAGTCACTGCCTTTGAACACGCCGGTGGTGTTCGTGGTGCAGAAGTCGAAACGTTCGAGCTTGAAGCCCGCGCCGTCGGGTTTCGGCAGATAGCCGAAGACGACGTTGCGTCCGGTCTCGCAGCTCAGCAGCAGGCCGCTCCACTTGTCGCCGAGCGCACCGTTTTCATAAAAGCACATGCCGGTGGGTGCGCCGCCGCCATAGACATCGCCTGCGGGGATGCTGCCGGGATCTTCCTGACGCCATTCCGCGGTGGGAATGCTCTGGCCGGGGCGCTTGTCGGCACGCCACTGGCGTTTGCCGTCGCGCGAGAAAAAGCCGAAGCTGCCGCCTTCGATGAGATGGCTCACGCGGCAGGCGGGCGGATCATCGTTGTCGTTGAGAAACATGTCGCCAAACGAGGTGCGCACGCCTTCGTAGCTGTTGCGGTAGTTGTATCCGAGGATCTTCGCCTTGTGACCGTCGGGATCGATGCTGGCGGTGAAGCCGCCGACATAGACATGGCCGTCGTCGCTCTTTTCACCGGCGTAGTCGTTGTTCAGATAGGCACCGCCGATGCGGAAGGTCGTGCCGCTCTTGTCGCTGAACAAAGCGCCGCAGTTGCCGTTGCTGAAATACAGACGTCCGTCAGGCCCGGCATAGACGCTGTGCAGGCTGTGGTCATGCTGCGGCTGCTCGAAGCCGGTGAGGAAGACCTCGCGTTTATCGACGCTGGGGTCGAACTTCAGGTCGCGGTTCACATCCGTGTACTTGATGATGTTCGGCGTGTTGGAGACGAAAATGACGTTGTCGAACACAGCGACGCCCAGCGGGCATTCGAGTTCCTTCTCGCGTACGAAGACGTGGCTGCTGTCGCACTTGCCGTCGCCGTCGGTGTCCTGCAAAACGCGCACACAGTCGCCCTCGCGGCTGCGGCCGGAATGGCGGCGGTAATTGACGCCTTCGGTGACCCAGACGCGGCCCATGTGGTCGATGTCCATGTTCGCGGGGTTGAACAACTGCGGCGAGGTGGCCCACACGGTGATTTCGAGGCCTTCGGGCACCTTGAACGCGCCGGGTTCGAGATGGTCGGGCGTTACCTTGGTGGCGTCGAAGGGGGGAATGCTGGCATCCGGGGTGGAGGCGGGCTTGCCTGCGACGAACGGTCCCTTGTCTTTCTTAACTTTGGGGGCCTGCATTTCCGGCTTGGCGGCGAGGAGGGCGAGCGGTGCGGCAAGCGCGAGCGTGATGATGAGGAGGTTGTTGCGGTGGGTCATCGTTGGGGAGCGGAATGAACGGGGAAAACACGGTGATCTTGCCGGTATGCCTGCCCGTGCGCTTCACAAGTTCCGCACCTCTACGCCGGTGCTTTAGTTCTGCCGGTAAATGACAACCACGTCCGATGACGGACCGCTGGGGGAAAAATCATTGCCAAAGCCGACGGTTTGCACATTGGCGGCTTCAAGACCGAGTTCGATCAGGCGCTGGCGCACGGCGAGGGCACGGCGGTCGGAGAGAGCCCGGGCGTGATCCTGCGGAAGACTGGGCGGAGTGTAGCCCGCGATGAGGAGGCGTGCCTTTTTGTTGGAGGCCAGTTCCTGCATGATGCCGTGAAGGGCGCGCTCGTGCGCGGCGGTCAGTCCAAAATCATCTCCGTTGAAAACCAAGGCCGGACAGGCGGGCTTGAGACCGGCATTCAAAGGAGAGGTGTAGCCCTCACGGGGACCCAGCGCATAGACGACCGCTTCATCGGCCGGTTTTTTCAGCAGGGACGGCATCTGAATGCCGCTGCAGGAGGCGAGGGAGAGGCAAAGGACGAAGGGCGAATGACGAATGACGAAGGCATTCGAAAGTGCGGCGAAGACTGTCTGGCAATGAGTCATCATTCGGGCTCCGTCATTTTTAACGCATCCAGCGCGGTTCGGTGATCTGGCCGTAGCCCCGCAGGAGCGACCGGCGGTTGCCGCTGCGGAGGTCGTGCACAAACAACTCGCCGTGCTGCACATAGGTGATGAAACGTCCGTTCGGGCTCCATGAGGGATGCTGGGCGCCGCCGGTCTGCAACAAACGGACACCTCCGTTGGGGTAGGGCTTGATGGCAACGACCCATTCACCGGCTTTGCGGGTGGTGAAGGCGATGTGTTTGCCGTCGGGCGACCACTCAGGATC
>DAORHS010000494.1:0-4227 GCA_035438165.1 Prosthecobacter sp. | reverse complement strand
CGAACTTGTCGGTGTTCGCCTTGGCGACATAGACCTCGCCCCAGAAGTTGATGCAATAGACCTTGTCGTCGGCCACGGTTGGGCTGCTCTCAAACTTGGTCTTGCCACCGAGTTCGCCC
Source organism: Prosthecobacter sp. (assembly GCA_035438165.1). Lineage (GTDB taxonomy): Bacteria > Verrucomicrobiota > Verrucomicrobiia > Verrucomicrobiales > Verrucomicrobiaceae > Prosthecobacter. The sequence continues at coordinate 4,108 of DAORHS010000494.1, read as the reverse complement.
GTCCACAGCACCTTGCCGGTTTTAGGCTCCAGGCAGCTCAGCAGCTTCTTGCCGCCGTCGAGGACGTAGAATTTGCCTTTGTAGAAGGCGGGTGTGGGCACGTCGCTGGTCACGCCTTTGGGTTCGGTTTGCCAGACGGGCTGTGTTTCGCCTTTGGCATCGAGCGGAATGGCAAAGATGGGCGAATTCTTTGGCGCGCAGACAATCGCCATGCCATCGCCGACGACCGGGGAGGGGACGAGGCGGAAGAAGCTGTTGTAGCCTTCGCCGGGCGGGTTCCAGGTGGCGACGCGGGAGAATTCCTTGCCGGTGACGGCATCGTGTATGGTGAGCGTGTCACCGCCGGAGATGAGCATGAGGCGCTGATCCTTGTAGGTGGTGAACACCGGGCTGCTGAAAGCCTCCAGGGACTCGATCTTCGCGGTGCTGGGGCGGATCTGCTTCCAGAGGTCCTTCCCGTTCGCCGGATCAATGGCGAGGATGTAGCTGCTCAAGTCCTTGCCGGGCGTCCCTTTCTCGAACTTGTCCTGGAATTTGAAGGTTTCGTTGCGCTGCAGCACCTGGATGTAGAGCTTGCCGCTGTCGAGGGTCGGGCTGCTGCCATAGGTCCACTGCGTGGCGAAAGAGCCGTGCGTCTCTTTGAAATCGCGCTTCCACACGATCTTGCCGCTGAAGTCGCAGGCGGCAGCGATGGCGTTGGCAAAAAGGAAGTAAACGCGGTCGCCATCGGTGGCGGCCGAAGGGCTGGCGAGGTTGCTCTTGTCGTCCCACTGCACTTCGTCGCCCTCGGAGATGGTGACGCGCCATTTTTCCTTCCCCGTTTCTTTGCTGTAGCAAAGGGCCACGAGCTTTTTCTCGGCGGCGATGGGCGCGGTGATGAAGACGTTGTCTCCCCAGATGACAGGAACCGACGCGGCGATGCCTGGAACGTCTGCCGCCCACTTCACCCCCTCGGTGGGGCTGAATTTCACCGGCAGGCCGGTTTCGCTGCTGGAGCCGTCTTGATTCGGGCCGCGCCAGTTCGGCCAGTTTTCGGCGAGGGCGGCAGATTGGAACGAAAGTGAGGTGAGAAGGAGGGCGGCGGTGAGTTTCATGACGGAAAACGAGAGAAGCGAATACGGGCTGGCATGTCGAGATGTTTTCGCGAATTGATCGACTCCTTTGAATCTCCCGCATTGGCAATCCACCGCGCTCGCGCTTCTCGGCTTCATCGCCGGGCTGGCGCTGCATCTGCGCTGGCATCCGCTGCGGCGTCATTTGTCAGACGCGTGGGATTTCGTCCGCCTGCGGCCCGCTTTGATCGTGTGGGTGGCGGGAGCCGCGCTGCTGGCCTCCATTTTGGGCGACGCAAAGCCTGCGGCCTATTCGCTGGTGCAGCTAGGAGACTGGCGTGAACTGATCCTGCCGCTCACTCGCGATGCGGCGGCGCATCTGGCCCGGTTGCCGCATGTTTTTCTCCAACCTTGGCCGCTCGCCTGCCTGATGCCTGTCGTGCTTGCCATTTTGACCATTCGCATCTGGCGCTGGCCGTATCGCTATGGCGAGCGGCGGCCTGTGCCGGAGCAAAAGATCGCGCTGCTGGTCGTCACTGTGGTCGGTTTCGGCTGGCTGGTGCTCGAAGGCATGAGCCTGAGGCGCATGCTGCCCGAGGGCGCGGAATCGGCGAAGCTCGGCCTGCGCTACGTTTTCACCGCGCTCGCGGCGGCGGGCATGCAAGTGTGGTTGGTGCGTTTCGTCATGGCCTGGGAAAAACCGCAGGACACCGAGGCTGATCACGATGCCGCTGCCGCGCTGGAGCACACCTTCGCGCGCTGGCAGGGAGTGGCCGCGCTCGCAGGTTTCAATCTGCTATGGATGAGCTGGCGTCAGTGGCAGATGAGCACGCCACAAAGCATCGGTGGATGGCTGTGGATTGAGTTGCTGTTGCTGTTTGCGGCGCTGCCGCTCGCTGTGGCGGCTGTTCCCGGGCATTTCTTCCATCAAGGGGCCGCCGCGCTCCGCATCTTGATGCGTTCGGGCGTTTCTCTGCTGCTGCTCGGCATCACCGCGCTGGCTATTTTCATTCTCGCCCACTATGCCGCCGCGATGGGACAAACCCTGAGCGTTGATTCCCCGTTCTGGCGCATCCTGGTGCTGCCGCTAAGCGCTTTGGTGCTTGCCATGCTCGATTGCTGGCTATTGCTGACCGCTCTCCTCATCATGTTGCGCCACGGCTTCCCACGTTCCCCCTCCGCATGACCAGCGGCACGCTTTCTCCTGAACAGATCACGCGGCGGGCGAAGTCGAACCTCGCTTTTGCGCTCGCCTGCATGCCCAAGGAACGCCGTCGCGACATGATCGCGTTTTACGCCTTCTGCCGCGTTGTCGATGACATCGCCGATGCCACGGATGTCGGTGAGGATGAAAAAGAGCGTGAACTGACCCGCTGGAAGCAGTGCGTTGAGGAAGGCAAGCCGCCGGGGCATCCCGTCCTCGATGAAGTGGTGCTGCTGCCCGCCAAATACGGCTTCCCGCGTGCCTGGCTCGGCGAGATCATCGACGGCGTCGCCAGCGACATCACGAAGACGCGCTACGAGACCTTCGAGGAACTGCTCGGCTACTGCTACAAGGTCGCCAGCGTCGTCGGCCTCGTCAGCATCGAGATTTTCGGCCACACGAATCCCGCCACGCGCGAATACGCCATCAACCTCGGCTACGCGCTGCAATTCACCAACATCATCCGCGATGTCGGCCAGGACGCCCGCGACACTGGCCGCATCTACATCCCACAGAGCGAGCTGCGCCAATTCGGCGTGTTGGAGAGCGAAATCCTCGACGCGCGGCCGAGTCCGCGTTTCACCAAGATGATGGAGTTTCAGTATCGCCGTGCGCGTGACTACTACCAGGCCGCGCAGAAGGCGCTGCCGCCGGAAGATCGCAAAAACATGGTCGCCTCCGAGATCATGGCCGCCATCTACTCGCGCATCCTCGAAAAGCTCAAACGTGAGCAGTTCCCGGTCTTCACCAAGCGCTGCCGCCTGAACAACATCCACAAGGTGTGGATTCTCGGCAGCCATCTCATCAAGGCGCGGTTTGGACGCTGAGGAGCGCGGATTTGCAATCCGCAGCAGCCCCGAAGGCGTCAGCCGTGCTCCGCTGGTTTGTGGCGTCTGGGGGGCTGCGGGAGTGCTGCGGATTAAAAATCCGCGCTCCTGCCTGCGTTTCAGAGCTGGAGCTATTTTGTTGGAACTTCCGCCAAGAGCGCGGATTCTGCGCTCCCTTTTCCCATGCGTTCTTTTGCCTTCTTGCTGATCCTTTCCGCGTTTTCCGTGTGTTCCTTAGGCCACACCGAAACCAAACCCCTCAAAGCCCTCCTCATCACTGGCGGCTGCTGCCATGACTACGCGAAGCAGCACGCGGTCATCGCTAAGGGCATCCAAAGCCGCGCGAATGTGCAGGTGGATGTGTTCTGGACGGACGACAAGTCCACGAATCCGCCGCTGCCCGTGTATGACAATCCGGCCTGGGCGAAGGGCTACGACATCATCATCCACGACGAATGCGCCGCGAGCCAGAAGGACAAAGAGGTGCTCACCCGCATCCTCGACGCGCACAAGACCATCCCCGCCGTGCATCTGCACTGTGCCATGCACAGCTTCCGCACGGGCGAGGACCGCTGGTTCCGCCATCTCGGCCTGCAATCGAACTCGCACGGCCCGCAGGAGCCCATCGCGATCACTTTTGTCGATAAAGAGCACCCGATCACCAAGACGCTCGCCGACTGGACCACGATCAAAGAGGAGCTCTACAACAACGTGAACGTCTTCGACGCTCATCCGCTCGCCATGGGCAAGCAGACGGTGAAAAACAAGGACGGCAGCACGAAGGACGTCGAATACATCGTGGCCTGGACGAATGAAAAAGCCGGTGCCCGCAGCTTCAGCACGACCATCGGGCACAACACGGAGACCGTGGCTGATGCGCGTTACCTCGATCTCATCACGCGTGGCCTGCTCTGGGCCTGTGACAAGCTCACGCCGGACTACCTGACGCCGTTCAAAGGGCAGAACAAAGTGACCTTTGTGCCCGCGAAGCCGGTTGAGGCACCGAAACCAGCCCCCACGCCGAA
>DAORHS010000493.1:0-4234 GCA_035438165.1 Prosthecobacter sp. | reverse complement strand
GGGACGCGTGCGCTCCACTCATGCGCCATTTCTTGCCCCCTCGTCACTCGCGAGTGGGGGCAGGGCCAAAACCCGCCAGACGGAGGCCCTACGGTGCCTGGGTGACCGCAGCCGGGCAGGTAAAGGAGCGCAGGCTGCCGTAGCAGGCAGGTGATCTGCTCGATGACTTCGAGCGGGTTGGAATGCCGCCGGCCCAGAAGGCGTTCCAAGGGGCGTCGATCTTGCTGCGGAGGTCGTTGTTGAGCATGCAGAGCCGATCAAGGCGGGAGATGACAGCGAAGGCAAGGAAGCGATGCAACCGAATGAGACGCGCACGTCACACCGCGATCTCAGCCTTGATCGCCGGATGCGGATCGTAGCCTTCGAGGGCGAAGTCCTCGAAGCGGAAGGCGTCGATTTCTTTGACGGCCGGATTCAGCTTCATCACGGGCCACGGACGTGGCTCGCGGGTAAGCTGGAGTTTCGCCTGCTCGAGGTGGTTCGAGTAGAGATGCAGATCGCCGAAGGTGTGGACGAATTCGCCGGGCTGGAGGTCGCAGACCTGCGCGGCCATCATCACGAGGAGCGCGTAGCTGGCGATGTTGAACGGCACGCCGAGAAACAGATCCGCGCTGCGCTGGTAGAGCTGGCAGCTCAGTTTTCCGCGATCGACGAAGAACTGAAACAGGCAGTGGCAGGGCGGCAGCGCCATCTTTTCGATGTGCGGAACGTTCCAGGCGCTGACGATGTGGCGGCGGCTGTACGGATTCGTTTTGAGGCCGTGGATGAGCTTGGCGATTTGATCCACCGGCTCCGCGCCCGGTGCGCCCTGCCAGCGACGCCATTGAGCGCCATACACAGGACCGAGATCGCCGTTTTCATCCGCCCACTCGTCCCAGATGGTCACTTTGTTCTCACGCAGGTAGGCCACGTTCGTGTCGCCTTTGAGGAACCAGAGCAGTTCGTGAATGATGGACCGCAGGTGCAGCTTTTTCGTGGTGACGAGTGGAAAGGTGGTGCTGAGGTCGTAGCGGCTCTGCTCGCCAAACACCGAGTACGCACCGGTGCCCGTGCGGTCCTCACGGTAGCTTCCGTGTTCGAGCACTTTGCGCAGCAGGCGGTGGTATTCTTCCATCGCAAAGCCATAGGCGGCCTTCCGGTGCATGCAAACCGCCCGCCAATCTTTCTCCTCCTCTTACTCCTGCTCCTCCTCCCGGAGCCTCTGGAACTCCAATCCCGTGAGGAGGAGTAAAAGTAGGAGGAAGAGAAGGACAGCCGCACGATCTCCTGATAAGTTAGTGTTCCCTAGCCCCATGGCCGACCTGCCTGAAGACAGCGCCCTGCGCACCCGCATGCAGAAACTCCGCATCACCGAGGAGGATCTGGAGGAGTCGTTCATCCGCGGCTCGGGTGCCGGCGGCCAGAAGGTCAACAAGACCAGCTCCACCGTCGTGCTGCGGCACATCCCGAGCGGCATCGAGGTGCGCTGCCAGCGCGAGCGCTCCCAGTCGCAGAACCGCCTGATCGCCCGCCAGGAACTCTGTGACCGGCTGGAGACGATTTTTCAAAAAGTGAAGCTCGACGCCCAGAACGAACGCGAAAAGAAACGCCGGCAGACTCGCGCCCGCCCTCGCGGCCTGAAACGGCGCTTCGTCGCCGGAAAACGCCACCGCGCCGGCATCAAAGAGGGACGCGGCAAAGTAGGCGGCGAGGAGTGAGGCTTCATTCTCGATGCTGGATGCTGGCAGGCGGACACCAGCCGCCATCAACGATGAACTGAGAACGAAGAACAGCGAACTTGCCGAACGGCAGACCCACGGCATGATCCGCGCTCCCATGAAAGCGCTCGTCCTCACCGCCCCCTCCGAGTTCAACTACGACCTCAACTTCCCCGAACCCACGCCGGGCAAAGGCGAGGTACTGGTCAAAGTGCAGGCCTGCGGCATCTGCGGCAGTGACATTCACGGCATGGACGGACGCAGCGGCCGCCGCCAGATGCCTATCGTGATGGGACACGAGGCCGCGGGCGAAATCATCGGCCTGGGTGAAGGCGTGACCGGCTGGAACCTCGGCGACCGCGTGACCTTTGACTCCACCGAATACTGCGGCGAGTGCGACGAGTGCAAGCAGGGCTACGTCAATCTCTGCCCGAACCGCAAGGTGCTCGGCGTGTCGCCGGGCGAATATCGCCGCCATGGCTGCTTCGCCGAAAAGATCGCGCTGCCGACACGCATCCTGTATCGCATCCCCGAAGCGCTCTCGTATGAGAAGGCGGCGTTTGCCGAGCCGGTGTCGATTGCGCTGCATGCGGTGAATCTGGCCGATGGTGTTGAAGTGGGCGAGGCGTTCACGACGGTGGAAAAAACCTGCGGTGACGAAAGCTGCGAAGGTTGCGATTGCGAAGCCGAAGCGAACGGCGGCACCGCCGTGGTGGTGGGCGCGGGCTTGATCGGCCTGCTCGTCATTCAAGCCTTGAAGGCCCGCGGCTGGGAAAAAGTGATCGCCGTCGATCTCGACGACAAACGCCTCGAACTGGCCCGCAAACTGGGCGCTGAGGAGGTTTTCAATGCGAAGCAGGAAGGCCTGGCCATGCACATCCGCCAGATCTGCGACGGCGACGGAGCCGACGCGAGCTTCGAAGTCGTCGGCGCTGGCGCGCCCCTCGATCTCGCGATCCGCAGCGTGCGCAAAGGCGGTCAGGTGATTCTCATTGGCAATCTCCAGCCCAACACCCCCTTCCCGCTTCAGGAAGTCGTCACGCGCCAGCTCACGATCAAAGGTTCGTGCTCCTGCGCGGGCGAATATCCTGAGGCGATCCGCCGCATTCAGGACGGCAGTATCCAGGTCGAGCCGCTGCTCAGCGCCGTGGCTCCGCTCGAAGAAGGCGCCGGCTGGTTCAAGCGCCTTTACGACAACAAGGAAGGCCTTCTCAAGGTGGTGCTGCAGCCGGCGTAGGCGCGTGCTGCGCTAATGACGAATGCAGAATGTCGAATGACGAATGAGCCTTTGATTCGATTCGTTCCCGTTCCGGTCTTCCATTCGTCATTCTGAATTCGTCATTCGTCATTTCCCTCCCATGATTCGCCTTTTCCTCCTGCTCTCGCTGCCGCTCTACATTCTCGATCAGCTCACGAAGAACTGGATCGTGGCGAACTTCCGTCTCTATGAGAACGAGCAGGAGGTCATCCCCGGCATCTTCTGGCTGCATCACGCCGCGAACACGGGGGTGGCGTTCGGCATGTTCAACGGCACGCAGTATGCGAACTACGCCTTCACCGCCGTCTCCCTGGCCGCGCTCACGTTCATCTATGTGATGCATGGCAAAGGTTTGTTTCCTGGCAAAATGAGCCGGGTCGCCGTGGCACTGCTCGTGTCCGGCGTCTTCGGCAATCTCACCGACCGCCTCTTTCGTAACCACGATGGCGGCCGGCTCTTTGATGGCACGTTTCTCGACGGCTACGTGGTCGATTTCCTGAAGTTCGATTTCGGCTTCCCGCCATTCCATCCCTGGCCGTCGTTCAACGTGGCCGACTCGTGCGTCGTGTGCGCGGCGATCCTCCTGGCACTGGCGTCGTTCTTCGAAACGCCTGAGCCGAAGAAGGCCTGAATCATTCCGCTGGCACCGGCGACCAGCGGTAAATGCCGTCCAGCCAGGACAGGCTCCCTTGCGGAGTGATCTTGCGCTTCGTCTCCACCCAGAGAAAGCCACCCACTCGCTTCAAACTGACGCTGATGTCCTTCGCATCCTCCGGCACCTCGGCCTCGACAAAGACAGCCTCCGCCGTGCTCTCTCCATTCTTGGACTTCACCGCATCCGCCGGAATCTGGCCCGCCAGATCAGACCCTTGGTTTTCATTCACCCGCGTGCAGGAGAGATTCACGCGCAGTTTGCCATCTTTCGCACGGCGAATGCTGACATGGCCACCGAAGCCGTCATCATACTCGCCATCCCAGGCCCCGGCGCTTTTGGGATCGGGAGTCTGCTGCGCGAATGAATAGGCCAGAGCCGTGGTTTGAGCGAGCTTGAGCCAGTATAGGACATCCTTCTCGGGAAGGAGCGAATCTTTGTCCGAGGAGAAAGGCTGGGCTGGCTTCACCTTCGCAGGCTGCGGTGGCTGATAGCTGATTTTCATCCAGCGATTCAGAAGCGCCGGCCAGCGCATCTTCCAATCCGCCGCCACAGATCTGTCCGCACTCGGCCAGGTGCGTGAGGCCGCCTTCAATGTGGCGCTCAAGCGATCATCCGCCGCCTGAA
>DAORHS010000492.1:0-4234 GCA_035438165.1 Prosthecobacter sp. | reverse complement strand
GACGATGCGCGGCTGGAACTTGCCGAGGACGTCCACGAGGTCCGTCTGCGCGGCCATGACGCCGTGGATGTCTTTGTAAACGCCGGGCACTTCGTCGATGCCGGCACTGAGGAGTTCGACACCGGCGGCAGCGAGTTGCTTTTTCACGGCGCTCCAGGTGAAGCTCTCCTTCGCCTTCGTGCGGCTCATCACGCGGCCTGCGCCGTGCGAGGCGCTGTGGAGCGACTCGGGCTTCCCCTTGCCGCGCACCACATAACCTGGCGTCGCCATCGAGCCCGGGATCACCCCGAGCACACCATCGCCGGCCGGCGTCGCGCCTTTGCGATGCACAATGACCTCGCGCTCCGCGCCGTTGACGACGTGCGTTTCCTTCCAGGCAAAGTTGTGATGGTTCTCGATGTCGAGCATGACATGCGCGCCGACCTTCTTCGCGATGTGCTTGTGAATGAGCGCGTGGTTCGCCGCGGCATAGCGCCCCATGAGGTTCATCGCCGCCCAGTATTCCTGACCGGTTTCTTCCTCAAAGGTGAGCCACGCAAGGTGCTTCAGTTCCTTCGGCAGATCGTAACGACGATCCATCGCGATGCGGCTGTAGTGCTGGCACACCTGCGCACCCGCACCACGCGAACCGCTGTGCGAGAGCAGCGCGATGTACTCGCCCGCATTGATGTCGAAACCGGATTCCTTCAACGCGACGGCTTCATCAGCCGACACGGTGAACGAACCGAACTCCACAAAGTGGTTTCCCGAACCGCTCGTGCCGAGTTGCGACCACGCCTTGTCCTTGTGACGCCGCGTGATCGGCGAGACATCCCAGTCCTCGTCCATCACGTCGTGGTTGCGACGGTCTTTGAACGTGGAACCGATGCCAAAGCGCGTTTCGTCCTCCAGGATGTTCGCGAGACGGTCCTTCTGGCCCGCGATAGTGCTCGCCTTGCGGTCATAAACCGTCAGACGCATGCGACACGCGATGTCCACACCGACCGCATAAGGAATCACGCAGTTTTCCGTGGCCAGCACACCGCCGATTGGCAGTCCGTAACCGACATGCGCGTCAGGCATGAGCGCACCCGCCACCGAAACCGGCAGCGCACACGCGTTCGCCATCTGCTGCACCGCTTGAGCCTCCAGACCGGAACCCCACTGCGCCCAAGGCGCGAGCACATCGCGCTGCTTGTAGGCAGGCGCATAAAGATCACGCGCAAACACCTCGCGCAGCGGATCGCCAAGAAACGATTCCGGCTTCGCGATGATCGTGCCGAGTTCTTCTTCGAGGCGTGCCGGTTCACCGCCCTTCCGGATGAAATTCGCGATGAATTCCATGCCAGACTTGAGCGCCGCGCCCTGAGGCACGCCGAGGCGGATGAGATCTTGGGTTTTCATGAGAAATGGAGGGTTGGATTTGGAAAAAGTAAGTGATGGAGAAATGAAGGATGAGAAATGGGCACGAGCCTCCCGGAAGCGGTGTTCGTTCGGCAATGAGGTTAGTCTATCGTTAGGAGCAGGTATGGAGCTACGTGTTTCTCGATTGCTCGGAAACCAACTCCAATGCCAACGCGGACTCCAACGAAACAAGTTGGTCGGTGAACTGATTACCGACACATGCCCGTACGGCACGATTTTCACATGATTCAGTTTGGTAAAACTTATTGCATGCGTCGGAATACAGTTCCGAGACAGCTTGAATCAAAGACCCATTGGGAATCTGCATGTACTGAACGGGATTTGTTTTGTATACAATGCCGTCCAGAAGCATCCCATCAATCAACTCCACAAATGGTTGATCAAAGCTCAGAAAATGGGGAAGTGGAAATGCTGGTTCTTCTTTGCGATTTGACCCCATAAGCAGCATATCCAAAGCCGAACGCCAATGAGCCAAATCCCATGACATTGCTGTCAATGTGCGATCTAACGATCGGGAGTTTCGCTGAATGCGTTGGAAGAACGATGTGCCAACATCCATATCGAAGAATCGATAAGCTGCGAGGGACTCGAACTGCGGCAACCGTCCGATCTCTTCGTGAAGGAACTCAAGGAGGGCGAAAAACCTCTTCTCAAGAGTCAATGCCTGACGCTTGAATACAATCAACGCGCACTTTAACAGAACGATTCTTGCCATCAAAAAGTGCTGCTTCATTCTCTGATGAATAACCTTAAAGCTTTCATCCTCCATAGCCGTGAGACAGCCGTCTGCGATTTGGTCGGAGGAATAGCTCTCTGACTGATGTGAAAACTTGTTTGTGGAATTGAATGATTCCAGTGAGGTGAGCTTGAAAGCGGCGAAGGATCGAAGCGTGGCACGGACCCTGTCTTTATTAGGGTTTTCGGCGTTCTCGATCAAATATGGGAACGCGCTTGCCGCACTGGAAATTGGGATCAGGAACCGAATAGCCTCCTCAAATCCCTCTTTGTGATCCCCGAGCGAGCGTTCAGCATCAAATGCCTCGCAAAAACTTACAAAGTTCGTGTCGCAGAAAATTGGAGATGAGTATCGGAACTCTCGGGGTTGATTTGCATTTTGGATCAATAGCAATCGTGTGTTCGAAAGCCAACACCTCAAAAACCCTGATCTGCCGAAGTTTTGGTTTCCTGGGACTTTCTTTTCCAACTGCTGGTTGGTTACGGCGAAAACGCCTCTTGCGCCTTCGAGTGACCAATAATGCCGTGACCAAAGTTCAGAAACAGCGTTGGAATCGCAAGGAAGACCAAGGTTTAGAAAATCTTCAAGAACTGCTTGGTTGGTGGCAGAGAATTTGGTCTGCATTGCTTTAGAGTTGGTTGTGATGAGCACTTCGATTGATTGACGATGACTGATTGATCCTTGTGAAGTGAAGTGCGCCGCCCTTGCGGACGGTGCACCATACGTCTAGCAATTCGTTTGTCACAGCTCCACAGCCTCGATCACGCGGATCAGCGCGCCTGGGTCGGTGTCGAGCAGTTTCAGGGTTTCGAGCGTTTTGTCGCTGAAACCGGCCAGGCAGCAAACCTGGCGCTCTGGGAACTGCAGGGGGCCGTAACCGGTCAGGTCGAAGCTGAACACTTCCGGATCGCAGCGGTGGCGCTGCCTCCAGCGGCGGAACAAGTCCGCAGGTACATGGTTTCGGTTGAAGACACGGTCATGCGCCCGCTCTGCGCGCTGGATTGAAATGAGTTTGACGTGACTATTCGGCTTCGCGCACCAGCGCGTAGAGCCGACCGTCGTAAAACTGATCGTCGCGATGGTAGGCAAGGCGAAGAAGCGGCGCTTCAACGACAAAGCCGTTCTTCTCCAGCACGCGACCGGAACCTGCATTCGGGGCGAAAATGGGAGCGGTGATGCGGCGCACGCCAAACTCGCGAAAGCCACGCTCCACCACCGCTTTGACCACCGCAGTCATGATGCCGCGTCCCCAGCAGGATTTTGCCAGCCAGTAGCCGATCTCGGAGACGTGTTGTTTGCCCGCACTGCCTGCATGGAGTTCAACCGCGCCTATCATACGCCCGGATGACTCCCGAATGGCCCAGATCGTTTCGCGACCATTCCTCTGCACGTCATCCGCGACACCGGCGGTCCATTCGTGGGCCATCTCCAAAGTGTAAGGATGTGGAATGAGCAGGGTGTAACGGCTGACCTCATGGTCTTGCAGATGTGCGGTGATGTCTGCTGCATCCGCCGTCGTAATGGCGCTCAAATGAATGTCGGGTGTGATGGCAATGCGCATGATGGATGGTTAAGTTGAAAATGGTCGCCCGTGAAGGTGCTGCCCCCTCGATTTCTGGATGTAAGCCAGACGTGATGCTGTTTCACCAACAGGCGGAAAGTGTCATGAAACTTGGATCTTCTGAATTCGAGATTCCTTGTTGGATATTCGATATTCCAAGCCTCGGTGGCAGAGTTGAATAACGAACAAGGAACTCAGAACATCGAAGTTTTGAGATTTGGGAAAATGGTCGGTCCACAGGGACATGCACCCTGCTATGCCGGTTAAAAGCCGGCTGCTTCGCTGTCTAAGCTTTGGACCGAAATGGTGCTCATGGCAGAACGCCATGCGCGATAGCGCAATACTCAACGCGAAGCCATTTGGCGGAGGCTGCGCAGCAGCCAACTGGCACCCACACTGGTGACGCTCTCGACGTCGTGCCTCTGCTGTTGGGCTACATGAGCATTGATAAACTGGCACCCACGGCGGGACTCGCACCCGCTAGAGCCTGTTATTAACTTTTGGGGAAGAGAGAAGACAGCATGAGGGTGGCA
>DAORHS010000491.1:0-4236 GCA_035438165.1 Prosthecobacter sp. | reverse complement strand
CGCATCCCCGGCTCTCCAGGCGATGCAAAAACAGTGGCCCTGGCCGCGCCGGACTTGGGCACATGTGCTGGACCGGTTGTTTGAGGCTGGTGCTCGGCAGGTCTTTCTCGACATCACCTTCAAGAGCCCCTCTGAAGATCCCGAGAACGACCGCCTGCTGCGCGAGGCGCTGGAGCGCCACCGTGGAAAAGTGATCCTGGGCACCAAGTTCGAAGACTCGCGGATCGGCAATGCCACGGTGACTCAGCTTGTACATCCCACGCCAGCCATCACCGGTCCGAATCCTGACGCGGCCAACACCGGCTTCCTCACCCTCTGGCCGGATCCGGATGAGTGCATCCGTGCCGTCCACTGGAACGTCACCGCGTCTGAGGCGGAGGCCTTGCAGAGCCGTCGCGAGGTCGTGGCAAATCCCGGAGACACCTCCCAGCCCGCGGCGGCCCTGGTGCTGGGGCGCAACATGCAGCCGGACATCGTGCACCACCTTCCGCGCAACACGCGCATCCGTTTTTGTGACGCCTCCGCCTATGCGCCGCTTTCGTTGTTCCAGCTCTTTGTGCCGGAGCTTTGGGAGGCGAATCTGGAAGGTGGAAAAGTCTTTCGCGACAAGACCGTCCTCATCGGTGCCATCGCCAGTGATCTGCAGGATCTCCAGGACACGCCACTGGGCCACCTGCCGGGCGTGCAGGTGCATGCGCACGCGCTCACTGCGCTGCTCGCACGGTCCTTCATTCACGAGGTGCCGGAGTGGACGCGCTGGATGTCGATCCTCGCCGCCGCAGGCATCGCCTGGATGGTCGTGCGCTGGGTGCGTGCGCCGCTGTTTTGTGTCGGCGTGCTGCTGCTGGCCTGTGCGGCTGCGCATGGTGTTTCCTGGCTGGTCTTCGAGCACTGGAGCACGGAGGCCTCTGCGCTGCCCTTCATCTCAGGCATGGCGTTCTGCGGCGGCAGCGGCCTCACCGGCGTGTGGATGCTGCAACGGCGTGAAACGAGCAAGCTGCGCCACTTTCTGGCCCGCTACACCTCCCCTGAGCTCGTGCGCGAAATGATGGCCGACCACGAGGGCATCTACACGACCTTGGGCGGCGTGGAGCGGCGCGTGACGATGTTTTTCTCAGACATCCGCGGCTTCACCAGCCTCTCTGAAAAAATGACGCCAACGGAGGTCGTCCGGCTGCTCATTGAATATCTCACCGGCATGGTCGCCTGCGTCTTCCAGCATCGCGGGCTGGTGGACAAGTTTATCGGGGATGCCGTGATGGCCCTGTGGGGCAGCATGCGCGTGCAACCTGACGAGGAAGGATTCAAACAGGACGCCATCGCCGCCGTGCAGACCGCGCTGCACATGCGCCAGGTCCTCGCCAGGCTCAATGAAGGCTGGCAGGCGCGCGGCATGGCCGCGCTGCGCATCGGCATGGGCATCCACCAGGGAAATGTCGTCGTCGGCAACATCGGCTCCGCCGATCCCTATGAAAAAATGGACCTCACCGTCATCGGTGACGCCGTGAATCTCGCCTCACGTCTCGAAGGCGTGACGAAGCAGTATGAGATCGACCTCATTATCAGCGAGACCGTGCATCCGCATGTGAAGGACCTCTTCCTCTGTCGCTGTGTCGATTTGATCGCCGTGAAGGGGAAGGCGAAGCCCGTCGAGATTTTCACGGTCCTCGGTCCGGCCGACCTGCCAGTGCCGCCCGGGCTCATGCCATTCGAAGATGGCATGGTTCATTATCGCGCCGGGCGCTTCGCGAAGGCCGCCACCGCCTTCCAGCAGGCCTGTGATCTCGGATTGAACGACAAACTGACCCAGGTGTTCGTCACACGCAGCGCCCAGCTCCTGCAGACACCACCGGAAAGCTGGAACGGCGTGTTTGTCATGACGACGAAGTGATCGAGCACACAACACTTGCGCGAGCACGATTGGAATGATGTGAAAGCAACTGCGACACTTTGCTGGCGCAAGATCATCATCCTGGGGTCGTAGGTTTGCTCCGTGGTGAAAATGGCACTCCCTCAAATACGCTTTTCGCGTCGGAACATCCTGCAAGCAGGCGGGATGGGGATGCTTGGCTTCGGATTGAATCAACTGAGCGCGCTCGGAGCACCATCAGCGAAGCCCGGCATCGGTCTCGGCAAGGCGAAGTCGGTGATTTTGATCTTCAACGGCGGCGCACCGAGCCACATCGACCTCTGGGACCCAAAACCAGACGGACCATCGGAGATTCGCGGGGAGTTCAAGACGATCAAAACAAACGTGCCGGGCATCCACGTCACGGAGCTGCTGCCGCAGATGGCGAAACGCATGGACAAGCTGGCGCTGATCCGCAGCGTGCATCACGGTCACAGCAGTCACAATGGCGGCATGCATTGGGCCACGGTGGGACGGCCGTATCGCGTGGACAGCACGCTCATCACGCCGAGCCCGACCGATCTGCCCGGCGTCGGCACGCTATGCGGCTGGCTGGCGCAGCGGGATGGATTCAGCCAAGGCGTGCCGCCGTATGTCATCACCCCGTTCCCGCACTGCGACAGCAAGGTGTACCTCACGCCCGGTCAATTCGGAGGGTGCCTCGGCACACGCTACGATCCGTTTGTCCTCGATGATGATCCCAATGCCGCCACCTTCCGCGTGAAGAACATGGCGCTCGACTCCAGCCTCACACCGGCCCGTTTTCAGGAACGCCTCGCGCTGCTCAATCACATGAGCGCGGCGTCGCGGCCCATCGCATCGACCCAGGTGGCGCAGATGGACATTTTCAACGAACTCGCCACCTCGATGCTGCAAACCGGCAAGGCGGCGGACGCCTTCGATTTGTCCAAGGAACCGGAAAAAGTACGCGAACGCTATGGCAGGCACAGCTGGGGCCAGTCGCACCTGCTCGCGCGTCGTTTGATCGAATCCGGCACGCGTTTCGTCACGACGGTGAACGGCCCGTCGATCACCTGGGACACGCACAAGGACAACTTCAACAGCCTCAAGAACCGCCTCGTGCCGCCGATGGAGCAGGCCTACGCCGCGCTGCTTGATGACCTCGAGGAACGTGGCCTGCTGGACAGCACGCTGGTCGTGTGGATGGGTGAATTCGGTCGCACACCGAAGATCAACAACGACGCGGGCCGTGATCACTGGCCGGGCTGTTACAGCGTACTGCTCGCCGGCGGCGGTGTGCGCGGCGGACAGGTCATCGGCAGCAGCGATGCCACGGGCGCGTATCCGAAAGACCGCCCTGTTTCACCGGCGGACATCCACGCGAGCATCTATGCGGCGCTGGGCTATGACTACCGGGAGATCGAATATCGCTCCGCGGACGGGCGGCCCGTGGCGCTCACGGAGGGGGCGACCATCAGCCAGCTGTTTTAATTTCGGCCATCAGTGGCTATGCTGGCCCGTGCTGAAAAAGAAAAAGCCTGCTCGCAAAGCCCAGCCCTCGAAAAAGTGGCATCTCTACGTGCTGCTGTGCGGCGACGGCACGCTCTACTGCGGGATCACGAATGATCTGGAGCGACGGATCGCCCAGCACACTGCCGGCAAGGGAGCACGCTACACACGCGGACGCGGTCCGCTGAAACTGCTCCGCTCATGGCCGCAAAAGAACAAGTCCCAAGCCCTGAAAGCGGAGTTTGCCTTCAAACGTCTCAGCCGGTGCGCCAAAGACGCCCGATTGGCGGCTTGAAGCACTTTCATGGAGCAGAAATGTGACATTTGAGCAGGGTTTCTGTGACAGGACTGGATTGATGTGGTACAGGGACAGATGGTCACCACAAAAGCAGTCACTAAAAAAGCGCCATTCTCCCGCCGGGTAGTTGATCACGTCACCGATGAACTGGTGAACGTTCTTTCCTCTGGGGAGACCTTCGAGTTCAAAGCCTTGTTCACCAAGGTGTTTGAGGGATTGAAGCTGAAAAACGCTGTCAGTGGTGGTGAAGAGATGCTCCGGTTGCGCTCGTATGAAAAGATTCTCAAGCTGACCAACTGTGGACTCGTGCAGAAAGTGGGCAAGACCTACCGGGCCCTCGAAGGCATCGAAACGGCCTCCAGCGCCCATCGCATGGCCCGTTTGGATTCGGCCATTCTCGCCGCAGCTCAGGCCAAGGCCTGAGCCAGCCCCGCCGGGTTCAAAGGCACGGTTGTGCCCTTGCGGAAACATCATGCCCATCAGGTTCATTTGCCTGTGGCAGGAGTGGTTGCCTCACAAGGATTCGAACCTTGAATAACAGATTCAGAATCTGCTGTGT
>DAORHS010000490.1:0-4236 GCA_035438165.1 Prosthecobacter sp. | reverse complement strand
GGCTCATCGTCTCCGAATCCCCCACCGCCGCCGCACCACCCGGCTCGGCCGAAGACGCCACCATTCCCTTGTTTCAGATCGAGGTCGGCAAGACGGAGGTCTATCAGGGCGAGGTCGTGCCCATCAGCGCCAGCCTGTTTGTGCCGCGCAGCGTCATGCTGCGCCGCGTGGGCCTCATCGAGGTGAACAAAAGTGACTTCGCCATCGCCCGCTTCCCGCAGCAGGCGGACCAGACGGAGACCGTCATCAACGGCGTCGGATACATCGTCATCACCTACCGCAGCACGCTCTCCGCGCTGCATGCGGGTGATTTGAAGGTGGGCCCCGCGAGCTGTGAACTGTTGTTCGAAGTGTATGACGAGGACACCCAGCGCCAGATGCGCCGCGGACTGCCGTTTGGCATGATCATGGGCGGCTCGGAGACGCGCAAGCAGGTGGTCAAAAGCCAGGAGGTGAAGATCAAGGTCCTGCCGCTCCCCGCCGAGGGCAAACCCGCGCACTTCACAGGCGCCGTCGGCGATTTCAGCATCAGCGCCACCGCCACGCCGAACGAACTCAGCGTCGGCGACCCGCTGGCGGTGGACATCACGATCGACGGCTCGGGCAACTTCGACGCGCTCAATCCACCGAGCCTCATGCCGCCCGACGGCTGGAAGGCCTATCCACCACGCCGCTACAACGTCGATGGCCCGGTCGATCCCAACCTCACGCCCACGGCGCAGCGCCGCATCGGCTATTCGATGGTCTTTGTGCCGGAGAAAGTGCATGCCGAGCTGCCCCCGTTCGAACTCAGCTACTTCAGCCCGTCACAGAAAAAATACGTCGCCGCACGCACCTCGCCCATTCCGCTGCGCATCAAACCCGGCGCCGTGATCGCCACCGCCGCCGGTGCGCAGAGCAGCAGCGGCACTGAAGCACCGAAGCCTCCGCCCGTGCAGCAGCCGAAGCCGCAGATCAGCGACATTCTCATGACCGTGCCCGCCAAGGCCGGCTGGCTGAACACCGCCACCGTGAGCGCACCGCTCACCACGAGCACACGTTTCTGGGCCATCCAGTCCATCCCGGCGGCGCTCGTGATCCTCGCCGCGTTTTTCTCCTGGTTCCGCCGTCATCGCGAGGAGACCACTGGTGGTCTGCGGGGGGAATTGAAGCAGTTGTGGAGCGGACTGGAAGAGAACGGTCTTGATGATCGCGATTTTCTCCAGCGCGCCGCCCACTTCATCCACCGCAGCCAGCCGGGCGAGGTTCAGGACGATGAGCTGAAGGAGATCATCCACCGCTACGAAACCCAGAGCTTCACCGCTGCTCCCACTCCCGATCAGGCGCTCGGTTCGAGTGAGCGCAGCCGCATCCTCTCCACGCTCGCACCGCTGCTGAAGCGCGCCGTTCTTTTCGTGGCCGCCTTCGTCACGCTCCCGCTCGGCGCCGCCGACGAGTCACCCGACGAAGTGTACCGCCAGGCATGCGAAGCCCTGGAGAAAGGCAAGTTCACCACCGCCCAATACCTCGGCGAATCGCTCACCAAACAGCAGCCGCCCGCCTTGAGCACGGCGGTCTTCTCACTCATCGGCCACGCCCGCTACCGGCAGGAGGATTTTGGCCGTGCGGCGCTGTGGTATCAGCGCGCGCAACTGCTGGAGCCCCTAAACCCCGAAGTGCGGCAGAACCTGCGGCATCTCGACGAGAAACTGCGCTTCTTCCGCTTCGCCGAAGACTCGCCGCTGGTCGATTGGAGCCTGCTGCTCAACAAAAACACCTGGGTCATCGCCGCTTCCGCCGGAGTGTGGCTCATTCTGCTCGCGCTCCTGCGCTGCATTCTCACCTCATCGCGCAAATCCCCCGGCGGCGCCTGTGCGCTGGTGCTCAGCGTCATCGGACTCCTGGTGTTCATTCCCTCCGCCACCTTCGCCGCCATCCGGCCCGCGCCCGGTGATCGTGTGAAAGACATCACGGTCGTCACCGCCCGCGGCGTCAGCGCCTTCACCGCCGCCACGCTCACCTCCGGCAGCGTCATCGACATCCCGCCCGGCAGCCAGATCCGCCTGCTCGAAAAACGCGGTGCCTGGAGCTACGTCGAAATCCCCAGCGGCACCGGCCCCCTCCGCGGCTGGGTCGAATCCTCCACCTACACGCCCCTGTGGCCGTGGGATGTGATGCTCGTGCCTTAAATCCACCGACGATCCATGGCAGAGTCATCCCGCCCCACTCCCTGAGAGTGGAATGGGTTATTGACGAACTTCACCGACCGGGCTCACACGCCTGCCGCAGCAGCACCGTTCCTGCCACCACCACCGGCGCTCGGGCGGCTGCCGGCTTCACGGTCGAGGACAAGGAGGCTGGCGGTGTCGTTGTCAGCGAGTTTGAGACGGTCGAGCATGTCTCCCACGGTTTTCTCCTCCTCCATCTGCTCGTTGAGGAACCAGAGCAGGAGATTCTTCGAGGCGTGGTCTTTGACCTGCTCGGCGACTTCGAACAGATCGTTGATCTGCTGCGTCACCCGCTGCTCCTGCTTGAGGCTGTGCTGGAAGACATCAATGGGCGATTTGAAGTCCGCCTTCGGCTTGGCGATGGGCTGGAATTCGACCTTGGCGTCGCGATCAACCAGGTACTGATAGAACTTCAGCGCATGCATGGTCTCCTCGCGGCTCTGGGTGAACATCCACTGGGCGAAGCCGGAATACGGTGTCTGCTCGAACCACGCGGCCATGGCGAGGTACACGTAGCTGGAGGACATTTCGTTGTTGATCTGCTCGTTGAGCAGCTTGGTGAGCTTGGGATTGAGTGTCATGACGCGCGTTGGGTTGGAGTTCGATCGCATTGAACCAGCAGCCGGAAGGTGATGCAAGGGGGCGCTGTGGTTTTTTGCCGAACGCCAGGGGAGATCCTGAAAGGCTTGAAGGACGATTTGCTTTCCTTTGCGCCAGCCTGCGCCACGATCCAACTCTCCCGCGATGCTTCCTTCCGCCGCATCCTCCCATCACGAACATCACCCGCAGGTCGTGCGGCGGAATTTTCTCTGCCACTGTCTGGAAGGCGGATTGTACATGGGCGGGGTGGCGTTTCTCCAGCCGGAGACGGTGATGCCGAAGATGGTGGAGCAGCTCGGCGGGCGTTCGGCGATCATCGCCATCATGCCGGCGCTGCTGCCGGCGGCCTTCGCCATGGCGGGGCTGTTTGTGTCACCGCTGGTGGAGAAAATGACGCGGTTCAAGCCATGGGTCATGAGCTTCGGGCTGCTGCAGCGCCTGCCCTATCTCGTCACCGGCCTGCTGCTGTGGTTCTGGCAGGACGCCGGCCCGTGGCTGCTGCCGCTGGTGGTGCTGACGCCGGTCGTTTCCGGCCTGATCGGCGGTGTGGGCGTGGTGGCGTGGATGGAAATGGTGACGCGCATGGTGCCTGAGCGCATCCGTGCGGCGGGCTGGGCTGCGCGCTACATCACCCAGGCCTGCATCGGCATGGTGGCGGGCGCGGTGATCCATACCGTGCTGACGCATGCGCCGGGGCAGCGCGGCTACGCCCTGCTGCATCTGATCACGTTCGGCTTTCTGTTTCTGTCCTGGCTCTCGCAGTCGTTCATGCGTGAACTGCCGGGGGCTCATCATTACCACCCGCACACGGGCAGCTACTGGAGCTATCTGCGCAGCCTGCCGGGCCTGCTGGGTGCGCAGCCGCATCTGCTCAGGCTGATCGCCGCACGGTTCACCGGCATGGGTTATCTGATGGTCGTCTCCTTCCTCACACTGCACGCGCTGCGCACCACCGGCAGGCCGGAGGCGGATGAGGGCCATTTTGTATCTTTTCAAAACATCGGCACCATCCTCGGCAGCATGCTCGCGGCCTGGCTGGGCTACCACAGCGGCGGCAAGGTGCTCATCATCCTCTCACGACTGGTCTGCGTAACGATGTGTGTCTGGGTATGTCTGACACATTCATTCAGCGGGTTCACGGCAGCCTACTTCGTTCTCGGTTTCGGCCTGTTTCTGGACCGTGTGGGGGATCTGACGCTCACCGCCGAGCTTTGCCCGCCGGAACGCCGCTCCACGCTGCAGGCCGTGCTGGGCTTTTGCAATGTGTGGTCGCTCATGCTGGCGACGAGCCTGGGCGGCGTCATCCACGCGGTGAGCGGCTCGTTTTACCTCGTGGCGTGCCTCGCGGCGGTGATGTCGCTCATCTCCATCCTGATCCTGCGCGGCATCCCCGAACCACGCGAACGACGCTGAGCATGATGCTCACTCC
>DAORHS010000489.1:0-4243 GCA_035438165.1 Prosthecobacter sp. | reverse complement strand
GCACGACGCCCGAAACACCCGCATCATCGTCGAAGACCGTGGCCCGGGCATTCCGTCCGGCAAGCGCCGCACCGTCTTCGAGCCCTTTGAGCGTCTCCGCTCCGATCTTTCCGAGGGGGTCAGCGGCACCGGCATTGGATTGACCATTTCACGCGAACTGGCACAATTGCATGGCGGATCGCTCACCGTGTGCCCCAATTACCGCGACGGCGCTCGTTTCATCCTCACCCTCCCGAACCAGCCATGACCAAGATCCTGATTGCCGAAGACGACGACCACACGCGCGACGCCCTGCGCGAGGTGCTCACCATGGAAGGCTACGAAGTCATCCCCGCCAGCGACGGCCTGCAGGCCGTGGATTTTTTCCGCGCCGAGAATCCTGATTTCGTCTGCCTCGATGTCATGATGCCCGGCCTCAACGGCTACGAGGTGTGCAAACAGATCCGCCGCCAGGATGAAAAAGTGCCCATCCTGTTCCTCACCGCCAAGGCCGAAGAGATCGACACCGTGCTCGGCCTCGAACTCGGTGCGGACGACTACATGACCAAACCGTTTGGCGTGAAGGAAATCATCGCTCGCATCCGCGCCATCCTGCGCCGCACCGCCTCACGCGGCGGCGGCAGGGCCGACGATGACTTCACCATGGACGACCTCCGCATCGTCCCCACCGAGCTGCGCGCCTACCGCGACAAGACCGAGCTCGCCCTCAGTCCGCGCGATGTCAAAGTGCTGCGCCTCCTCTACGAGCGCCGCGGCAAGGTCATCGACCGCAACACCCTCGCCGACGAGGTCTGGGGTGTTGATTACTTCCCCGAAAGCCGTGCGCTCGACCAGCACATCTCCCAGCTTCGCAAACGCATCGAAAAGGATCCCGCCCAGCCGCGCATCATCCGCACCGTGCATGGCGCGGGTTATCGCTATGAATGACACCTGAGTTCATCCGCGTAGAGTGACGCTTCCATTCGTCATTCCGTCCCCTCATTCGTCACTCATTCTCATGCTCACTTTCGACGCCCACCTCGACCTCAGTCTCAACGCCCTCGGCGGCTTCAATCGCGACCTCCGCCTCCCGGTGCACGAAATTCGTCGGCGTGAAGCCGGCATGACCGGCAAGGGGCGCGCCACAGGCACCACCGCCTTCCCTGACATGCGCCGTGGCAAGGTCGGCCTCTGCGTCGCCACCCAGCTCGCCGGTTGCATGCCCGGCGCATCGCCGATCGCCGGTTGGATGTCTCCCGAGCAGGCCTGGGCCGAAACACAGGGCCAGCTCTCCTGGTATCGCGCCATGGAGGAGGACGGCCAGCTCCGCCAGATCACCAACGTGCGCGAACTCGACGAAATGATCGCGCTCTGGAGCGACGCAAGCATTCCCGACGACACCAAAGCCATTGGTTACATCCTCAGCCTCGAAGGCGCCGACTCCATCCGCACCGTCGGCCATCTCGAAGACGCCTGGGCACAGGGTCTCCGCGCCATGGGCCCCGCGCACTACGGCGTCTGCCGTTACGCCCTCGGCCACGATCAAGTCGGCCCGCTGCGCCCCGGCGGCAAAGAACTCATCCAGGAAATGGACCGCCTCGGCATGATCCTCGATGTCACTCACTTGAGCGACGAATGCTTCTGGCAGGCGCTCGACATCCATCATGGCACCGTCTGGGCCAGCCACAGCAACTGCCGCACTCTCGTCCCCGATCCCCGCCAGTTCTCCGACGATCAAATCAAAGCCCTCATCGAACGCGGAGCCGTCATTGGCGCCGCTCTTGATGCCTGGATGATGATCCCCGGCTGGACTCGCGGCAAAACCACCCCGCAGGAAGTCGGCCTCAAACTCGAAGTCATCTGCGACCACATCGACCATGTCTGCCAGCTCGCCGGCAACGCCTTGCACAGCGGCATCGGCACCGATCTCGACGGCGGTTACGGCACCGAGCAAACCCCCGCAGACCTCGACACCATCGCCGACCTCGCCCGCATCCCCGCCATGCTCGAAAAACGCGGTTACAAGCAGGAAGACATCGCCAACATCATGCACGGCAACTTCCTCCGCCTCATCCGCGAGGCGTGGGCGGAGTGATCACCCCGGTCGTCCGGCTTGCTC
This sequence comes from Prosthecobacter sp., assembly GCA_035438165.1. Lineage (GTDB taxonomy): Bacteria > Verrucomicrobiota > Verrucomicrobiia > Verrucomicrobiales > Verrucomicrobiaceae > Prosthecobacter. The sequence continues at coordinate 2,145 of DAORHS010000489.1, read as the reverse complement.
CCATCACCCAGGCCTCGCAGCCTGTGGCTCGCGGGATTTCAAAACCTCGTACTTGGTCAGTTCACGCCACTGGCCCTTCACAAGATTTCCCAGCACCAGCATGCCGATCTTCACGCGCACGAGGCGCAGGACCTCGATGCCGAAGGCTTCGAGGAGGCGGCGGATGTGCCGGTTGCGGCCTTCGTCGAGGGTGAATTCGAGCCAGGTGTTCTTTTCGCCGGTGCGGAGAATTTTCACATCTTTGGCGGAGAGGTGCTCGCCTTCGTCCTCGACCCCGCGTTTGAGCTGGGCGAGCCGCTGCGCATCCACGGTGCCGCTGATCTGCACGTGGTAGGTTTTGTCGAGATGCGTGTCGGGGTTCGTGATGGTGTCGGCCCAGACGTTGTCATTGGTGAACAGCAGCATGCCCTCGCTGGCCTTGTCGAGCCGGCCGACGGGCGAGAGATGCGGGAGCTTGGAGTGCTCAAAGCAGGAGAACACCGTCTCGCGGCCCAGTTCATCCGACGCGCTGGTGACGAGGCCGCGCGGCTTGTTGAGCATGACGTAGATGCGCGGAGCCTGATTGATGCTGACGTCGTCCATGATGATGACGTCCTTTTTGAGCACCACGGGGAACTCCGGGTTCTTCCGCACCACAAGGTTCACCTTCACCTTGCCCATGCGGATCAGCTCCGTGGCACGGCTGCGCGAGCAGAAGCCGAGCTTGGACATGGCGCGGGCGAGTCCGGTGCGGGGGGCAGGAGGGGAAGACATGGCGCAGGTTTAGCGCAATAGAAGACATTGCGCTGGAGGAATCTCACGGTGAATGATGGCGGGCCATGCAAGTTGGTAAAACAACAACCCCGAATGGCCGCGTTTTCCGAACCTGCATTTTTGTGATGTCCCGCCGCTTCCTCCCACTGCTTTCGTCCTTGCTCGTCCTCATGACGATGCCTGCGGCATTCAGCGCGACGATTGAAGCCATCACCTTCAATGCCGAGCCTGGAAAACTGTTCCTGCCGGTGGATGAGGCCGTGGAGCGACTGAAGTGGCCGCTGCGGCGGGATGACATGGGAAATGTCTTTCAACTGAACGAAATGACCCTGCGCGCCGGCTCGCTGCGGAGCCTGACCGACGGCACGGAACTGGTGAGCACCGAAGAACTGGCCCAGGCCGGCGCGGAGGTCTCGCCCCCGAATGAGGAAGGCTGCGTGCGCGTGGGCGGCTTTTTTCGTGGCTTCACCCTGGTGGTGTCGCCGCAGCGCGTCGTGGTCAGCCTAAAAAAACAGCAACTGCAGGGCTGGCAGGGAGAGCGCCTGGTGCTGCAAACACGCATCAGCTCCGGACGCAATGGCCGGACGCCCGCCGGCGAGTTCCACGCCGGGCCTTACCGCGCCCAGATGCACCGCTCCAGTCTATATGACTGGGCGCCGATGCCCTGGAGCGTGCAGATCAACCGCCATGTTTTCATTCACGGCTTCACCAGCGTGCCCCATTATCCCGCCTCCCACGGCTGCATTCGCGTGCCGCTGAACGAGGGCAATCCGGCGAAGTTCTTCTTCGAATGGGTGCTCAACGGCACGCCCGTGAGCGTGACCAAGGACTGAGCCTCACGCCCGCGGCTTCAAATCACGCTCGATGTCCTCGCGATCGACGCGATTCCGCGCCTTGATCTTGTGATCCCGCTTGTTGCGGCGTTCGACGGTCATCTGGCGCTTCTTGCGCTGTTTGCGCAGCTTGGCGATCTCATCCTCGAGCTTCAAATAGCCTTCGTAGCGCTCCGCATCGAGCGTTCCGGCCTCCACGGCGGCACGAATCGCGCAACCGGCATCCGTGCCGTGTTTGCAGTCGTGAAATTTGCACTGCCGGGCCAGGTCTTCGATGTCGGCAAAGCGCTCGCGCAGCGTGGTCTCGTTCGTCCACATCTGCACCTCCTTGATGCCGGGGTTGTCGATGAGGATGCCGCCTCTCTCCAGCACGAGCAGTTCGCGCGCGGTGGTCGTGTGGCGTCCTTTGCCGGTCACCTCATTCACGTCGTCCACCCACTGCCAGTCATCACCGAGCAGCAGGTTGACGAGCGCAGATTTTCCAACGCCGCTGGATCCGATCACGGCCACGCTCTGACCGCGTTTGAGATAATCCTTCAGCACTTTGAGCCCCTTGCGC
>DAORHS010000488.1:0-4248 GCA_035438165.1 Prosthecobacter sp. | reverse complement strand
GGCGGCGATGGGCTGCGTGGCGCGGCCGACGGTGACGCCATACATGGTGACGAGATCGCCCACGGCGAAGTCTTTGGCGGCGAACTTCTGCTTGGCGGGGATTTTTTCGCGCAGCGTCCAGCGATGGCCGTTGAGGGAGACGGAGGCGCCGGAATCGAGATCGCAGAGGGCGACGATCGCGTCGTCGGCAGGATGAACTTGGAGGATGGAGGCCATGGTTGCGGAGGAATAGAGCGCGGACCGGGGAAAGGAAGGGTGAATTTTGAACTTTGCTCTTTCTACCAGACCGGCTTAGATCGCAGACATGCTCGAAATCAACAATTTGTCCCACGTTGTTCCCGGAAAAAACAAGGAGCCGCTCCGCGTGCTGGAGCAGGTGAGCTTCACGGCACCAGGCGGTCATGTGCTGGCCCTGATCGGACCCTCGGGCAGTGGAAAGACGACGTTGCTGCGCATCCTGGCCGGTCTCACGGAGCCGGAGGCGGGCACCGTGACGCTGCGCAGCCGTGATCTGATCAAACAGCCGCTCTACGCCAACCAGCTCGGCTGGGTGCCGCCGGGGGACGATAGCCTGATCGAGCACCTCACGGTGCGCGAGAATCTGATCAGCGCGGCCATGCTGCGCGGAGCGGGCCGCACGAAGGATGAGATTCTCTCCCGCGTCTCGCATGTGCTGGTGACGGTGGGCCTCGAAAACATCGCGACCGAGCGCACCGCGGCGCTGGCGCTGCCGCACCGCCGCCGCCTGAAGCTGGGGCTCGCCCTGGTGGCGGATCCGGTGATCGTGCTGTGCGATGATTTCACCGTGGGCCTCGACGTCCGCAGCGAGCGTGAGTTTGAAGCCCTCCTCAAGCTGGTGGCCAGCGACCGCCCCGACCGCATCGTCATTCACGCCACGGACTCGCTCGCGAACCTCGGCGCCTATGACACGGTGGTGGTGATGCACGAGGGCTACGTGGCCTTTCACGGTCCGGCCCGCGCCGTGCCGCACTACTTCACGGTGCCAACCTATGACGAAGTCTATGCCCGCCTCGCCAAACGACCGGCCCAGCGCTGGGGCGACTCCTGGATGAAGCACCGCGACGCGTATTACGCCGCGTTCAAGCTCGGCGGTGGCGCCGAGAATCTCTCCGCCGCCGAAGAGGATCCCGGAGATGAAGATCGGACGATCATCATGAAGCAAAAGGGCGAAGGGGATGTGGAGGAGGAGGAAAAGAAAGCCTCGGACCTCGACGTGCGCCCGATCATTCCCCTGCCCGGCACGTTCTCGCAGGCGCAGCATCTGCTGAAACGCCGCTGGTCCCTGCTGCGGCGCACGCCGCGTGAATGGATCGTGCATGCTTCGCTCCTCGTCGGTGCGCCGCTCGTCGCAGCCCTGCTGCTGATGCCGAATCTGAAGCTGATCAAGGAAGTGCGCGGCGGTGCCGTGAACGCCGAGGTGGTCTGGCCTGCGTCCTACACGGTGTCGATGATCGTGCTGATCCAGGTGCTGCTGGTGCTGTTCATGGCGCTGCGGCTCGGTGCGCGTGAGATTGCCGCACGACGCGCGATTTACGAGCGTGAGCGCATCGGTGGCGTGACGCCCGCCGCATGGCTGCTGGGCTCCCTGCTCTTCATGCTGCCCATCATCCTCGTACAAGGCGTCTGGATGGAGATGTTCCTCGACATCGTCTCCGGCGGCCTGCCGGGCACCGGTCTGGCAAAATTGCTCCTTCCGGCGATGTCCGGCGCCGCCTTTGCCGCGATCTGCCTCGGTGTTTCCGCGAATTCCAGCAGCAAGGAGCGTGCGCACAGCGCATCCCTCACGGTGCTGAGCGCCAACGTGCTGCTCTGCGGGGCGCTGCTGGGCTTTCCGCAGACTCTCGGACACATCGTGCATCCCTTTATCACGGCGCATTACGGCTGGTCGGGCATCATCCACTCGATGGAAAAGACGGCTTACTTCGGCCCCATCGACCATCTGGTGAAGACCTGGTTTGCCACGCCCAACCTCGCGATGATCATGCTCGGCGTGCACTTCCTCGTCGGCGTGGTGCTGGCCTTTGTGGGCCTGCGCCGCCGTGCGTAGCACTTCGCGGTCAAGATGGCAGCGCCGTCCAAGGTCAAGGTCGTCAAGAGTTGCACCTGCGACCATTCGAACGCCCGACACTTGACCACGCCTTGACCGTTGCCCCCTGACGCCCTCTTTCTTCCCCGCACCTCATGCCGCTGAATTTCGTCCGCTTTAAGCACGCCCGGTTCTCCGCCCGCTTCCCCGACACCTTCCGCTACTCACGTTCGCACTACTGGATGGCTCCGGTGGAAGGCGAGTCGAATCTCTGGCGCGTCGGCTTCACGAAGTTCGCCACGCGCATGCTCGGTGAACTGGTCGATTGCGAGTGGAAGCCCGCCGAGGGCGGTCCCGTGGCGCCCGGCGACAACATCGGCTGGGTCGAAGGCTTCAAAGCGGCGTCGGACGTCTATTGCGTGATGAACGGCGCTTTTGCCGGGGGCAATCCAGAACTCAAAGTCGATGCCTGCATCGTCCGCAGCGATCCCTACGAGCAGGGCTGGCTCTACGCCGTGCGTGGCGAGCCGGAACCTGAGAGCCTGGACGTGAACGGCTACATCGAACTCCTCAGCGGCACGATCCAGCGCATGGCCGAGGAAGGTCATGGAGAAGAGGGTTCGGGAGAGGAATAGAAGGTGCTCCGCGGTCAAGCTGGCTTCGCCGTCAAAGGTCAAAAAGGGGCTCGGTTGGCTTGGCGCGACACTTGACGTTCTTGACGAATCCTTGACCTCCAGCCCCCTACTTTCCCGTCACATTCTTCAACGACGCCAGTCCCTGCAGCACGCGTACTTTGCCGCTCCTTGCACGCTGGGCGATGTTCTCGAAGTGCTCCAAGTAAGGCACCTTCTCCTTGTCCTGGTCTTTGCCGATGAAGATGACGAAGTTGATCTGCGGCTTCGGTTTGTTCTTCTGCTGGTAGTAGAGCCGGATGGCGTTCTTCACCTGGTCCTCGCGCATTTCGGCGGTCACGGGAATGCCACCGGGCCGCGAACGCGGCGGACGCAGGCCCATGTCCCTCCAGACCTCGCCGATGTTCACGATCACGCGTTCGGGGACGCCCTTGGCCTTACGGGCGGCATTCTCCTTCTTGAGCCAGTCGTAGCCCTGTTTCACGGCGGCGGCCCAGGCCTGGTCGTCCTTCTCCGTCCATTTCATTCTCTTGAGCAGCTTGGCCATCTCCTCGGGGTCACGGGGGGTCGTCATGCTGCGAAAACCGCTGGAGATGATGAAGACCGCATCCACATCGGTCTCCAGCGCATACTGGATCGCGCGCAGGTAGCCGCTCAAATACTGCGTCTGCACCGGCTCCACCTCGCTCTGCACGCTTTGCACCGGATACCCGATCGGGCGGATGCCCAGCTTTTCAAACTCGCGGTTCACCGGATAGAGCCAGTCGCGGATCTTGTCCTTGTTCGCCGTGGTGGCGGGGATCAGCTTGTCGGAATAGGCGGACACCGCGCTGCCTTCATACAGGATGACGTTGAAGTAGGTTTCGAGCCCCAGCTTGCCGATCATGCCGGCGATTTCATTCTTCACGATCTCGTAGGCCGGGTAGCCGCCGCGCGGATCGGTCAGCATGTAGCGCTCGGCGTCGATGAGGAAGGCCACACGCCGTCCCTGCGACTTGATGCCGAAGAAGTTCACCTGCGATGTCCCCTTCGGTGAAAACGGCATCGCGAAACTGGCGCCGAGATCGGTGGTGGCGATCTCCATCACCTGAGGACCGTCTGTTTTGGATTCAAAATCCGGAAGCGAGACCGAGGAAAAACCCGCCGCCGTGAGCGCCCGCGCGGGTGCGGCGGCCACCGCCGTGGGCGTCGGCATGGCCGTGGGCATGACCTGCTTCGTCTCCGGCTGGTCCTGATCCGCCTCTGGCGCCACAATGCCCACCAGTTCCGCCACCGGAGGTTCGGGCACGATCACCACCAGCAATCCCAAAAGCAGGATCAAAATCGCATGCACCACCAGCGCCACCGTGACGGCTGACGCCTTTTGCACGACGTGGCTGTTGGAACGCGGGGCGATCAGCACCGGTCCGTCGATCACCTGCGGCTCGTTTGCAGCCGGCGGAGCTTCGGCTTTGACCTCCTGCTTCACGATCTCCGCCTTCTTCACCGGAGCCAGAGTCACTTCCGGCCCGGACGACTCCACCGCCGCAAGCACGGGGGCCTCCTCTTCATCTTCGACGACTGGAGCCG
>DAORHS010000487.1:0-4249 GCA_035438165.1 Prosthecobacter sp. | reverse complement strand
GCGGCCATGACTTCCGCAATCCGGCGCATCGCGAGAAGGTCGCGGCTGCCACGGTCATTCCTGTCGGGCGCATTCCGGACCGGCCGAGCTTCGCGTATGATCAAATCATCAAGGCCGCCGACGAAGGCACGGTGAAGGCCATCTGGTTCGTCGCCACCAACCCCAGTCACTCGTGGATCGACCAGAACGAGATCAACCGCGTGCTCGACAAGCTCGATTTCCTCGTCGTGCAGGACATGTACTGCACCACCGAGACCGCGAAGCGCGCCCACCTCGTGCTTCCTGCGGCTGGTTGGGGGGAAAAGGAAGGCTGTTTCATCAACAGCGAACGCCGCATCGGCTACAGTCCGAAAGTTCGCCGCGCTCCCGGCCTGGCGCTGGCGGATTTCCACATCTTCCGTCTCATCGCCCACTACTGGGGCTGCGAAGATCTGTTTCGTGGCTGGCAGACGCCCGAGTCGGCCTTCCGGGTTCTTCAGCGTTGCTCCGAGAACCAGCCCTGCGACATCACCGGCATCAGCGGGCATGAAATGCTCCGCAAAAGCGGCGGCGTGCAGTGGCCGTTGTCACGTGATCAAGGTTCCAAGTTTGAGGTTTCAAGTTTCAAGGAGCGGCGGCTGTTTGAGGATGGAAAATTCTACACGCCGGACAAGCGGGCGAAGTTCATGTTTGATCCGCCCGTGTCGGCACCGGAGCAGCGCAGCTTGGAGTATCCGCTCATTTTGATGACCGGGCGCGGCACCAGCGCGCAGTGGCACACCGAGACGCGCACCGGAAAGTCCGCCGTGCTGGCGAAGATGATGCCGGAGGAACTCATGGTCGATGTGAACCCGGTGGATGCGAAGAAGCTCGGCCTGCGTGATGGCGCGTCCGTTCGAGTCGTCTCCAAACGCGCGGCGTTGACGGCCAAGGCGCGTCTGACGACCTGCGTCAAACCCGGCGAGGTCTTCCTGCCGATGCATGACAGCCGTGTGAACCAGCTCACCCACGCCTCGTTTGATCCACACAGCCGGCAGCCGAGCTACAAGCATTCGGCGGTGAGGCTTGAGGCGTGATGCGGGCTACCCGATTCGTTGCACGGCGGCCAGCACCAGCGTGGGTTTGCCGTCCTCGCGGGCCTGGGCAAGGTCCACGCTGAACTCCGCCTGCCAGTCGTTCAGCTCCTCGGGATCAATCAGCACCTGGCAGATGCGCCAGGATTTCAGATCCTCGGATGGCTCGACATAGGTGTGGCGACCGTTGCGGCCCTCGTTGTCGAGACGGATGCGCTCATGATCAGCGTAATAGGGATCCATCGTCGCGGCGAGGCTGTCCGCAGTCCATGAACCGCCGACGGCGGCGACTGCCGCTGCGTAGTTCTCCGCCGCAAGCGAACGCAGGAAGCGGAAAATCTCTGTGCGGATGAGCGCGGTGAACTCACGCTTGTTGCGGGTGATGTCCGGCGCTTCCTCCGGCTTCTCCCGAGTTTCGTCCGGCTTGAAGTTGGGATCGCGCAGGCGTTCCCATTCATCGAGCAGGCTGGAATCGGTTCCTCGCAGCACTCCGGCAATCCACGACTCCATTTCCTGCACGGCTTCGGTCTTGAAGTTGTCCGGCACGGTCTGTGCCAGCACCTTGTGCACGCTGGAAAGGTGCCGCAGCAGTACGCCCTCGGCGCGGTGCAGGTCGTAGTCGTTGATGTAATCGGCGAAGGTGCGGAAGTTCTCAAACATCTCGCGGGCGATGCTCTTGGGCCGGATGTTTTCCTGCCCGACCCACGGATGGGCGTCGCTGAAGGCGTTGAAGGTGCTGTAGATGAAATCGCGGCAGGGTTTGGGATATTCCAGCTCTTCCAACTTCGCGATGCGCTCTTCAAAGGGTACGCCTTCGTTCTTCATCGCGACCATCGCCTCATCCTTCACTGCATCTAGCTGGCGGCGCAGGATGATGTCCGGATTTTCGAGGATGGATTCGCACAAGGTCATCACATCCGCCGCGTAGGTCGGCGAGGCGGGATCGATCAGCGCCAGCGTGTCGATGAGATACAGCGAGAGCGTGTGGTTGAGAGAAAAGTCATCCTGCAGCTCCACATTGAGCCGCAGCTTGGTGCCATCGGCGTCGCGCTGCGCCGTGGGGATGATCTCGATGATCTTCCTCTGCACCAGCGCACGAAAGAGCTGCCACGCCCGCTTCTCGTGCTGCTTCTTCGCATTCGCCGTCTCATGCGAATCCACAATCAACCGCCGCATCGCCGCGCAGGCATCGCCTTTGCGGCTGAGCACCTGCAGCAGCATGCCGTGGGAAACCTGGAAGCGCGAGACCAGCGGCTCGGGCGTGGCGTTTTGCAGTTTCTTGAAGGTGTCCTCATTCCAGCCGACGAATCCTTCGGGTGGCTTCTTCTTCACCATCTTGCGCAGCTTTTTCGCATCTCCGGCGGCCTTGGCCTCCATCTTGGCATTCTCGATGACGTGTTCCGGCGCCTGACAGACGACGTAGCCCACATCATCGTAGCCGCGGCGTCCCGCACGTCCGGTGATCTGGTGAAAATCGCGTGCGCTGAGCGTCGCCACCTTTTCGCCACCATACTTGCTCAGGCGCGTCAGCAGCACGGTGCGGATCGGTACATTCACGCCGACGCCCAGTGTGTCGGTGCCGCAGATGACCTTCAGCAGGCCGCGCTGAGCCAGCTTCTCCACCAGCACCCGATACTTCGGCAGCAGTCCGGCGTGATGAATGCCGACACCGTGGCTGAGATACTTCTTCACCTCCTTGCCATACGGGCTGGTGAACTTCGCTCCGCTCATCACCTCCTTGATCGCGGCCTTTTCAGCGGTCGAGCAAAAGTTCAGGCTCATCAAGTCCTGCGCCGCCTGTGCGGCTTCGTTCTGGGTGAAGTGCACGAGATAGACCGGCGCCTTGTTGGCCGCGATCAGCTCCTGCAGCGTCACATCCACCGATGTCTGCACGTAGCTGAACTCCAGCGGCACGGGACGCTCGAATGCCGCAACGACGGTTGTCTGCGCCTGTGTCAGGCGCGTGAGCCCTTCTTTGAAAAACTCGGTGCCGCCCATCGTGGCGGACATGAGGAGGAAGCGCGATTGGCTCATCGTCAGCAGCGGCACCTGCCAGGCCACGCCGCGCTCTTTGTCCGAGTAGTAGTGAAACTCGTCCATGATCACCTCGCGAAACGGCGCCTGCGCACCATCACGCAGCGCGTAGTTCGCCAGAATCTCCGCCGTGCAGCAGAGGATCGGCGCATCGCGGTTCACCGTGGCATCGCCCGTGGCCATGCCCACGTTGTCAGGGCCGAAGTCGCGGCACAGGGCGAGGAATTTTTCGTTCACCAGCGCCTTGATCGGGCAGGTGTAGATGGAGCGCCGCCCTTGAGCGAGCGAGCGGAAGTGCATGGCCAGCGCCACGAGCGATTTGCCGGAGCCCGTCGGTGTGTTGAGGATCACATTGCGATCATCAAACAACTCCAGCACCGCCTCCTCCTGCGCCGGGTAGAGTTCCAGCTTCTTCTCCGCCACGTAGTCGAGAAACGCCGCCAGCAGCTCGTCATTGGAGCAGTCTTTGGATTGGGGAAGTCGGCGCAGCAGCGGGTGGTCGGTCATGAACACTCACTCATGGCCCAGCCATGCGATGGCGGCAACGGTGCATGCATGGGCAGATGCGTGACGCGTTGTGTGCGCGAAACAGAATCAAAACGGTGGCGGGCCGCCGGGACGCGGGCGTCGGCCTGGAGGTGGTCCACCGGGGCCTCCCGGACCACCGCGTCTGCCGCCTCCGGGCGGGCCGAAGCCACCGCCGGGCGGGCCGCGTCGCTCGAAGCTCGCATCCGGCGTGCCGGCAAACTGACGCGGGATGTAGGGGTAGGCATTCGTCAGCACGTAGTGATAAGTGCCTTCGGGAAATTCCGGTGTGACGCCGAAACGGCCGTTGCTGGCGTCGAGATCGCCCGAGCCTTCGATGTATTCATAATCCTGCACATAGGAGCCGTCATACTTGCCGCCGGGCGATCCCGCAGGACGCGTGCCCTGTTTGATGCCGTAGCTGGCCTCGAGTTTCTTGAGCGGGCTTTGGGAGTCCCCGGCCTCGCTGTAGCCCCACGGGCCGTAGATCGGAAAGCCGTCCGCCGCCCAGCCGATGAGCACCACCTTTGGCTGGTCACCGCCGAGTTTCTCGACGAGGCCGTTCGGGATGCCGTGGTAATGATACGCGCCGTTCGGCTGCACATGCGCGTTGCTGGAATCGAGGCCGAGATCAATCG
>DAORHS010000486.1:0-4250 GCA_035438165.1 Prosthecobacter sp. | reverse complement strand
ACCAGCGCGAGGTGTCGTGATCGAAAACGAGGCCGTGCGGGTAGATGCCGAAGGTGAAATGGCCGTCGTAGCCGACCCAGCCATACAAACCGCCTGCCGCAGCACGGGGCGTGCGCAGGGCAGCGCGCACTTTTTCCCAGTCGTGGTCGATGTGGCCCTGCAAAATTGCCACGGGTTCGGCGGTGAGGACGGAGATGGCACCTGGGGTGGGCAGGGAGGAATCCATCCAGATGAAGCCCTCCCGGTGGCACAGTTGCGCCGCGACTTCGGCGGGTGTGAAGGAAAATTCGCACGGACGATGATGCGGCGACGTTTCAATGGCATGAGAGAACAGCGGCAGGGAGTGACCTTCCGGCATTTTGAACGAAGAACCCTGAAGCATTGACACTAGGAGGCCCAAATCGTACCATGCCCGTCTTTTTCAGCAACCTGTGACTCCCCCCTCCACCATTCTCTCCTCCGAACGCGACCGGTCTTCAGCGATCGCCTGGGGAACGCTGTGCGTGCTGGCGGTGGTGCAGATGGGTCTCGCGGTGAAGTTGCTCACCGCCAAAAGTCCCTCCCCGGTGGGTGCCCTGCCGGTGACGGTCCTGCCCTCCTCGCTGTCGGCACCGACGCCGAGCGTGGTGCCGGAGATTGGCCAGATCGCCGCGCCGAGCGTTCCCGCTGCCCCGCCGCTTCCGGGGTCACTCCTCCCGACGCCCGCTCCACAGGCGGCGCCTCCTGTTTCCACCGCTCCGCCCCCGATCGGTTCGTTCACCAAGAATGATGCACCGGCTTCGCCTCCGACCGTGCCTCAGGCTCCCGCCGTTTCCAGCCCGACCCCGGTGCCTGTGCCAGTCCCACCGCCTGCGGCGAACGCTGCTCCCGCAGCCCCTCCTACCACGCCTGCAACGCCGCCGACACTGCCAGGCACGAAACCGGACGCGGCCACCGAACTGCTGCGCGATGTGAACTACGTGGTCACTTCGGCGAAGGAAATCCGTGGCATGAGCGACATGCAGGGCGCGCTGGAGCTGTTGCGGCGTGCGGATGAACTGACGCCCGACCACCCGGCGATCATCGCCGAGATGGCGCAGACCTATGAGCAGATGGGCATCGCGGCCAAGGCCATGGACAACTGGCGGCGCATCCAGTTGCTGGGTGAGACGAAGGCAGGCAGCTATTATGAGCTCGCCTCGCGTCGTCTTGGCTCCGGTTCGGCAGGCGTGGCCGCCCCGCTCACCACACCCGGCGGTGACAGCGAGAAGTTCCTTCGCCTCGGTGCCTGCCAGGTCGCGCGTGATTTCTCAGTGAACACGGGCGAGCGCTACGTGCTGCGGGTTCCCATCGCCCGCGCGGGCAACCGGCCCATCAACGGACAGGAGATGAATCTGGAGGTGTTCTTTTTTGACCGCATCAATGGCACGAAAGTGGCGCAGACCATAGCGCCTGAACCCGTCGAAACCTGGCAGTCCGCCCCGGTGGACTGGAGCGGCACCGGCGAGGAGACGCTGGATGTCGTTTATCACCTGCCCGCACTCTCCGCCGCCGAAACCCAGCAGCATGGCCGGCGCTCGTATTACGGCTACATGCTGCGCCTCTACTATAACAACAAACTCCAGGATGTGGCCGCCGAGCCACGCGATCTCCTGGAGTTCGGATCCGCACCGGGCACTGCTCCTGCTGGTGCCAATCCGCTGCTCCCGCCGATGAGCCGATGATCGCACCTGACACGCCCCCGCATGACTCTTTTGTTTGTTGACTCCAATGCCGCACTGCGCGGCGCACGCACCACCTGGCTGAGGGACAACCTCCCCGGCTACACGATTGTCGATTTTCCCGGCCCCTCGCTCGCCGCCGCATGGATTGCAAAGGCGGACTCGCTCGACATCCTGGTGACCGAGGCGATTTTTCCCACGCAGGAAACCGGATTCGCCCTGCGCGACACGGCGCGGGCACGCTTTCCCCAGGTGCGCGTGCTGTTCAGCACGCGCTATGACCTCACCGGCTTTGAAGATCAGATCGCCGACGGCCTGGTGCTCAAAGACGCACCCTACACGCCGGAGAAACTGCTGGAACGCGTGCGCGCCCTTCTGACACAGCCGGTGGAGTCCAATGAACCACCGCCGGTGATGGTGCCGGGCACGGTGCTGGGTAACTACCAGGTGCTGGAACGGCTCTACAACGAAAAGGAGGCGGAAACCTACCGGGCCCTGCAGGTCACCGTGCAACGTCCGGTGGCCCTCGTGCTGCTGAAACCGGAACACCTCAAGAAGCCGGACATCGTCTCCAAGTTCAAGGAACGTGAGCGGGTGAAGGCCTCGCTCACGCATCCGCGCATCGCTCCGTTGTATGAAGCGGGTGAGACGAACGGCTGGCTGTTTTACACCCGCGAGCTGCCACGCGGACGCAGTTTGTCGGAGATTGAGCTGACCGACGAGAGGCTCAGCGAACGCCGGCTGGCCGAGGTGCTCTTCGGTGTGGCGGAGGCCATGCAGTTCGCCACGGAACGCGGCTATCATCACCGCAGCATCTCGCCGCGCGATATTTACATCGACGCCGAGCATCAGGCCAGCATCGTGAACTTTTTCCGCCCGGCCGTCGCCAAAAAGCGCGATGCGAAGGCCGATGTGGTGGCCTTTCTTAATCTGATGCGGCCGGTGGCCGCCGACGGCAAGGCCCGCGGGCTGCTGCAAACACTCACGGAGGCCAATCACGACTGGAACGGCCTGCTCAACGCCCTCGACGACGTGCGTGATGACATGCGCGAGCGCAGCATCGTGCGAAAGATCGAAGCGGAGTCGCTGCCGGTGAACGTCAATGGCCAGAAGCCGTGGTGGGTCTGGATGGTGATCGCGGTCATCCTCGTCGTGGTCGCCGGTTTTGGTGCCCTGATGAACGGCCTCAGCACCACGAGGGCCAACGCGACGATGCTCCCGGTCCAAATGGTGCGCATCCCGGCAGGCACCTTCATTTATCAAAAGAACGACAAGGTCAGACTGCCGGACTTTTGGATCAGCAAGAACGAGGTCACCATCGGCCAGTATGCCGAGTTTCTGAAGGCGTTGAAGACCTCGCCGGCGGGCGCCTTCGACCACTCTTTGCAGCCGAAGACCAAAACCAGCCACGAACCCGTGAAGTGGAGCCAGTACTACAATGCCGCGAGATCAGGCACCACGTTCAACGGCGAAACCATCACCCTGAACACCCCCGTCAGCCAGGTGGACTGGTGGGATGCGTATGCCTTTGCCCAATGGAAGGGCCAGCGCCTGCCCACGGAGCAGGAGTGGGAAAAAGCCGCCCGGGGAGAGAAAGGCCTGCTCTATACATGGGGCAATCAGACCAACGCCAAAGCCGCCAACCTCGGCGACGACTACAATGCCTCACCCAAAGGCAACGGCGGCACCATCGACGGCTACAATCTCTGGGCTCCGATCACCCGCGTCACCCAGGATGTCAGCCCCTACGGCGTGTGCGACATGGCGGGCAACCTCAGTGAGTGGACGGCGGGTGAAACTGTGTCCGGCGAGTGGCCCGCCCATCCGGATTACATCGACATCAAGGTGCCCGTCGTACGCGGCGGCCACTTCGGCCTCAAGAGCAACGACCAGCTTCTCACCGACAGACGCTTTCCTGAATCCGCAAACGAGGCTACACTGGCCCGCGGCTTCCGCACCGCCTCCAGCTCTGCTCCCGCCAAACCGCAACCTTGAAGCTTATGAACCGCATCCTTCTGCTACTGACCCTCTGCCTGCTCTCCGGCATCGCCCGCGCGCAGTATGTCACCAATCTCACCCTCACCAAGAACCAGTTCCTCACCGGTGAGCCGGTCGTGGCGGTGGTTTCCATCACCAACCGCTCGGGGGCCGACGTGGTCGTCGGCGGGCACGGTGCCCGCGACTGGCTGCACTTTGAAATCACCCAGTCCACCGGACGCAGGCTCGCGCCAATCACCATCGGATCAGAGCAGGCCATCACCATGCGCGCGGGCGGCACGATGAAGCACACGGTCGAACTCTCCGGCGGCTACTCCACCGCCGATCTCGGCACCTTCAGCATGATCGCCAACGTGCTGCATCCCATCACCGGACAGTTCTACGAATCCAACAAGGCGCGCATGACCATCACGGACTCGAAGCCGAACATGTTCGACCAGCCGTTTGGCGTGCCGGAAGGTTACCCCAATGCCGGCCGTGCACGACGCTACCAGATCATCCTGTTTCGCGAACTCGACGATCTGCAGCTCTACTGCCGCATCACCGATGACC
>DAORHS010000485.1:0-4255 GCA_035438165.1 Prosthecobacter sp. | reverse complement strand
GCTCAAGTCAACCTGCGCACCCGGCTTTCGAGCTCAATCTCCTGACCGCTGACTTAATCCATCGACTGCAGGCACACGATGAAGCGGACCGCCTCCTCCGTTGTGTTCAGCCGGCCCAAAGCATGCGCGTACATCAGTTCCACGCGCCACTCGTCATTCTCCAGCAGATGACGCGTCATCCTCGTCTCCAAAAAGCCCGGCAACACGCAGTTCACCCGCACATTGCGTGCACCATACTCCTTCGCGAGGCTTTGCGTCAGCCCGATCAAACCCGCCTTTGCAGCCGCGTAGTTTGTTTGCCCCGCAGGACCGCTGAGCGCCGAATACGAACCCATGTTCACGATGTGACCGCAGCGCTGCTTCGCCATCAGCTTCACCGACGCCTGTGACACGAGAAACGCGCCCTTCAGATTCACATCCACGACGTGATCAAACTCCGCCTCCTCCATCTTCACGAGCGCCACATCCCGACACACGCCCGCATTGTTCACGAGCAGGTCGATGCGCTTCACATCCGCAAAAAACGCCTTCACCGAGGCTGCGTTCGTCACATCGAGTTCGCCACGACCCGGCGCAACAACCTCGAAACCCGCCTGCTTAAGCTCTGCGCAAATCGCTTTCGCCAAATCGCCCTCACCGCCGGTGATGACGGCGGTGCGAGGTGAAGATGCGGACGCATCCATGCGATCAACCGAGCGTGAAGGCCGGCAATTTCACGATCTTGCCGCCCGCCATCGCGGACTGATGGGCGCAGAGGCCCACGCAGGTCCAATTGGCGGATTGTGCGGCATTCGGGAACGGCTGGCGTTTCGAGGCGAGCGCATTGGCGAATTCATTCGCGAGATGCGGATGGCTGCCGCCATGGCCGCTGCCTTGCACAAAGCTAAGATGCGTTTTCTTGCCGAGATCATAGACGCCCTTGGTGGTGAAGCGCTGGATCGGCTTCGGCAGACGTTTGGCGAAGTCGGGAGTCTTGATCAGTTTCGGAATCTTATGCTCGGGCAGTTTGGCGCGGTGCAATACGAGCGGCTCATGCTCGATGAGCGGCCATTCGATGGAGGCTTTGTCTCCATACACGTCGATGCTCTCGCGATACTGACGCGCGGTGTCGAAGAGGCTGCGGATGATGCGGGCGTTCACGTCCGTGCCCTTGAATTTGATGTGCGCGGTTTCGACGGCAAACGGCGAGCCGTAGCACTTCTGCAGTTCCTTGCGCACGGTGCCGGAGCCGAAGCAGCTCACGTATTCCGCCGGTTTGCCGATCAAGCCGGCCACGGGGCCGACGCAGTGCGTGGCATACCACATCGGCGGCAGGCCGGGCCAATAGTTCGGCCAGCCGTCCATGTCCTGCTGATGCGAGGCCTGCACAAACTGAAGTTTCCCCAGCTTGCCCTGATCGA
The DNA here is from genome assembly GCA_035438165.1 of Prosthecobacter sp. Taxonomy (GTDB): domain Bacteria; phylum Verrucomicrobiota; class Verrucomicrobiia; order Verrucomicrobiales; family Verrucomicrobiaceae; genus Prosthecobacter. Next base: position 2,855 of record DAORHS010000485.1, on the reverse strand, counting down.
GCTTCTCCTTGATGAACAGATACTCGCGGGCGTAGACGACGGTCTCCATCATCATGTATTTAAGGCCGGTCTTTTTGACGAGATCGCAGATCTTTTTGCAGTCTTCGATGCTGGTGGCCATCGGGACCGTGCAGGCGACGTGCTTGCCCGCCTTGAGGGCCTCGATGCTCATCCAGCCATGATCGGGAATGGGCGAGTTGATGTGCACGGCGTCGATCTTCGGATCCTTGAGCATCGCCTTAAAATCCGTGTAGCGCACATCCACACCGAAGGCATCGCCGATGGTCTTGAGCTTCTTCTCATCACGCTGGCAGATGGCATAGCAGGCCGTAAGCGGATGACGCTGCCAGATGGGGATGAATTCCGCCCCGAAACCGAGGCCGACGACGGCGATGTTGATCTTTTTGTCAGACATGATGTTGGAAGTTTCGGCGATCTTATAGGCGTGAACGACGGTCAAGGGGAAGGACAAAGTTTGGGGGGAATCGGACGGTAAACGTAAGTTTCAGGTTTCAGGTTCAAAGTTTCAAGTTAGGGAACGGCGACACGATGCTGACCTCGGACTTTGACTACCCTTTGCCGCCTGAATTGATCGCCAGTGAGCCGCTGGCGGATCGTTCGGCGTCACGGATGATGGTGGTGCATCGCGGGACGGGCACGATCGAGCATCGGATGTTTCGGGAGATCGGGCAGTTCGTGTCGCGGGAGGAGGGCGACATGCTTGTGTTGAACGACACGCGGGTGGTTCCGGCCCGCTACTTCACCCATCAGGGGCACGAGGTGCTGCGTCTTGAGCCGCAGACACCCACGCGCTGGCGCTGCATGGTGAAGCCGGGGAAAAAGTTCCGTGTCGGCCACACGGTGTCGATTGGTGAGGCTACAGGCCGTGTGATCGAGATTTTGGAGGAAAATGGCGACCGCATCATCGAATTCGACCGCGTGGTGGATGAGTCGAAGCACGGCCATCTGGCGCTTCCGCACTACATGGGCCGTGAGGACCAGCCTGCGGACCGCGAACGCTATCAAACCGTGTTTGCACGGGAGGAAGGTTCCATCGCCGCGCCGACAGCGGGGCTGCATTTCACGCCGGAAGTGCTCAGCGCCCTGCCGCACACGTTTGTGACACTGCATGTCGGCGTGGGCACGTTTCAACCGGTGAAGGTGGAAAAGATCGAGGACCACAAGATGCACTCCGAGGTCTATGAGGTCTCCGAATCGACCGCGGCGGCGATTCAATCGGCCAGGCGGGTCATTCCCGTCGGCACTACGGCGCTGCGCACGCTGGAGACCGTGGCCCGCGATCATGGCCGCGTCATTGCCGCGCGAGGCAGCACCGACATCTTCATTCATCCGGGTTTCGAATTCAAAGTCGCCGGAGGTCTGCTGACGAATTTTCACCTGCCCAAATCCACGCTCATCATGCTGGTGAGTGCCTTCGCAGGCAGAGACCTCATCCTCCAGGCGTATGAGGAAGCGATTCGCGAACGCTACCGCTTCTTCAGCTATGGCGATTGCATGCTGATCGTGTGACCGTGGGCGCCGCGGTCTTAAATCCCCGCGCTGGCGCGGGCGATCTTCTCGCAGCTTTGCACGTCGAGCTTGCCGGAGGCGAGGACGGGGATGTCGCTGACGCGGATCATCTTTTTCGGAATCCAGAGCGGCGGCATGCCTTTGTCGAGCAGGCGGTAGCGCAGGTCGAGAATTTCCTGGTGCTCAGGGCCGCCGGGCATGCTGGTGAGGAGGATGAGAGCCTCGCCCTTGTCGATGTCCGGCACGCCAACGACGGCAATCTTGCGCACGGTTTCGTTTTCGAGACCCATGGCTTTCACGAGGGACTCCTCGACGGTCTCATGCGGCACCATCTCACCGGCGATCTTGGAGAAGCGGCTGAGGCGGCCTTCGATGTAAAGGAAGCCGTCGAGGTCCACGCGACCGATGTCCCCCGTGCGAAACCAGCCATCCTTCAGCACGTCGGCGCTGCGTTTAGGGTCGTTGAGATAGCCTTCAAAAACGTTCGGCCCTTTGAACCAGATCATGCCGCTCTGATGCAGCGGGACGGGCTGGTCCGTTTCGGGATTCGTGATGCGGATGGCCATGCCTGGCACGACATGACCGACGGAACCCTGACGGTGGCTGGGCAGCCAGGAGTACCCACTGTCCTCGTCGCCGAGCTGTTCAGGGTCGGGCAGGTTCAAATTGGAGGCTGGAGAGGTTTCGGTGAGGCCGTAGCCTTCGAGCACCCGTATGCCAAAACGGGTTTCAAAGGCTTCCGCCACGGTGCTGGGCAGTTTTTCCGCACCGGTGACGCAGAGCTTGATGGAAGCGAGCGCCTCACGGTTCACACCGCGCAGGTAGCTGCGCAGGAAGGTGGGCGTGGAGATCATGAGGGTGACGCGATACTTCTCGATGAGCTGGGCGAGCTTTTTGACCTCCAGCGGCGTAGGGTAGGTGACCAGATGCAGCCCGTAGATGATGGGGAACCACAGGGTGACGGTACATCCAAAGCTGTGGAAGAGCGGCAGACAGCCGAGGATGCTGTCATTGCTTTTCATGCCGAGGCGGCTGCCAAACTGCATGACATTGGAGATCAGATTGCGGTGGGTGAGGGCGACGCCCTTGGGCTCGCCGGAACTGCCGCTGGTAAAGAGGAGCAGCGCCTCCCTCCTTCCACCCTTTTTCGAAATGCCCAGGAGCGCGGCCAGCATGGCGGCGGGGAGCACCTTGCTCAGCACGAGCCACTTCACGATGCTGAGCTTCATCTTCGGGAGGATACGCTCGATGAGAATGAGCTGCTTGCTCCTGTACCGGTTTCGGGCAATAAAGTTATAAACTACATCCCGGATTTTAACCGGTAT
>DAORHS010000484.1:0-4267 GCA_035438165.1 Prosthecobacter sp. | reverse complement strand
GTCGTGCGCGCCTTCAATCGTGACACGCCGTTTGATGTGTTCATTCGCGAACAGATCGCCGGCGATTTGCAGCCGCCGGCGGAGGATCCGGCGCGGCATGACGATCAACTGCTCGCGACGGGCTTCCTCAACGTCGGCGTGAAGTCGCTCGGTGAGCAGGACAAGGAACTCTACGACATGAACGTGGCCGACGACCAGATCGACGCGACCTGCCATGCGTTTCTTGCGCTGAGCGCGAACTGCGCGCGCTGTCACGATCACAAGTTCGATCCCATTCCCACCGCCGACTATCATGCGCTGGCGGGCATTTTTCGCAGCACGCAGAATCTCTCCGGCGTGCAGACCAACAACGTGCTGAAGGAGGCGGAGGCGATGCCGCTGGGCAGGGACGGCATGCAGCGGCTCGCATCGGTGAAGCAGCATGAGAAGGACCTCGCCGCCATGCAGAAGGACTACCTGGAGGTGGCGAAGAAGCGCAACACGATGCGCGAGGAGTTGATCAAGGCCGGTTTCGATCCCGCCAAGAAACCCGCGGCGATGCCCAAGGAGGTCGCGGAGAAGATGAGCACGCTCACCGTGCTCGACCAGGATGTGACGGCGTGGCAGGCAAAGCTCGCGACAAAGAAACAGAGCGTGCCCACACCGCCACCGCTCGGCATGTCGGTGCGTGAGGCGGCCATGCCGCTCGATTGCCCCGTCTATGACAAAGGCGAGATCAAAAAGCCGCTCGCGCCGGTGAAGCGCGGCGCGTTGTCGGCCATTCCGGTCAAGCTGGCCACGATTGGGCCGAAGGAGAGCGGGCGCAGACAACTCGCCGACTGGATCGCGAGCCCGCAGAATCCGCTGACCGCACGCGTGATCGTGAACCGTGTGTGGCTGCATCTGTTTGGCCGGGGTTTGGTCGAAACAGCGGATGATTTCGGCCGCATGGGCATGAAGCCGAGTCATCCCGAACTGCTGGATGATCTCGCCGCTCGATTTGTGCGTGATGGCTGGTCGATCAAAAACTTGATCCGCGAGCTGATGCTTTCGCGGACGTATCAAATGAGTTCGAGCACGCAGTCCGATCTCGCGCAGGCCCGTGATCCATTGAACCTCCTGCTGTGGCGTGCGAATCGGAAACGCCTCGAAGCGGAACCGCTGCGCGATGCGATTCTTTACCTCGGCGGCACGCTGGACCTCACACCGCGTGAGGGATCACCCATCGCGGACAAAGCGGAGCCGATCACCCCGCAGGGCCGCGAGGTGGGGCGCAAGCATTTCCTCAACGACCTCGTGGACGACACCACGCATCGCAGCATCTATCTGCCCATCGTGCGCGGGGCGCAGTTGCCGATGATGCAGTGCTTCAACGCCGCCGATCCCGGTCTCGTCATCGGCAGCCGCTCCGCCAGCATCACGCCGGTGCAGTCGCTGCTGCTCATGAACAGTGCGCAAGTCATGACGCAGGCGCAGGGCTTCGCCAAACGTGTCACCGGGCCGGCTGTTGACGCGAAAATCGTCTGTGCCTGGAAGATGGCCTGCTGTCGTGAACCGACGGCACAGGAACTGCAAACGCTGCGCGATTTCATCGCGACGGTCGGCGACAATGCCGAAGGCTGGGCGCAGCTCTGCCACGCGCTGATGCAAAGCGGGGAGTTTCAAACCGTTTATTGACACGCTGATGAATCACCGCCTTTCACGCCGCCAGTTGCTCAGCGCTTCCAGCGCGGGGTTTGGCATGCTGGCGTTCAAAGGCCTGTTTGGGAGTGCGGTGAATCCGCTGGTGCCGACAGGGACACATTTTCCGGCGCGGGCGAAGCGGGTGATCTTTTTGTTCATGCAGGGCGGACCGTCGCAGGTGGACACGTTTGACTACAAGCCGGCGCTGTCGAAGCAGCATGGCAAACCGGTGACGAAGGACAGCCCGACGGTGTTTTATCAGTCGCCATGGGAGTTCAGGCCGCGCGGGCAGAGCGGAATGCTGGTTTCCGATCTGCTGCCCAACATCGCGCGGCATGCGGATGATCTGTGCGTGATCAATTCGATGCACACGGACCACAATGCGCATCCGCAGGCGATTTTGCAGATGAACACGGGCAGTTTCGTGTTCACGCGGCCCAGTGTCGGCGCGTGGTGTGTGTATGGTCTGGGCACGGAGAATCAAAACCTGCCGGGCTTCGTGACGATCAATCCTGCGTTTTCCGGCGGCGGGCCGGTGAAGTATGGCAGTGCGTTTCTGCCGTCAGTCTGCGCGGGAACGCCGATCGGGCAGGGCGGGGGAGCCAGCCCGACATCGCCACCCACACCGCTCAAAGACATCCAACTGCCCTTCATGAAAAACGCGGGGATGGATGTGGCGGCACAACGGCGGCAGCTTGATCTGGTGCAGGCGCTGAACCGGCAGAAGCTGGCGCAGGATGGCAGCAATGAGGCGCTGGAAGGTTTGATCACCTCCGCCGAGCTGGCCTTCAACATGCAGCGCGAGATGCCGGAGGTGATGAACCTGAACCAGGAGAGTCCTGCGACGCAGGAGATGTATGGCATCGGCGACGGCAAGCCCACGGATCAGATCGGACGCGCGTGTTTGATGGCGCGACGGTTTGCGGAGGCTGGCGTGCGCTTCATCCAGGTGAATCACGAGTTCTGGGACGATCACACGGACATTTTCAAAGGCCATCCGCAGCATGCGCTCGAAACCGACCAGCCGGTGGGGGCATTGCTGACCGATTTGAAACAACGCGGCCTGCTGGAGGACACGCTGGTGCTCTGGGGCGGCGAATTCGGCCGTCCGCCGCTGCTGAACAAGAACAACGGGCGCGATCACAATAACGTCGGCTTCACGATGTGGTTGGCCGGTGGTGGCGTGAAGCCGGGCATCCGCTTTGGCAGCACGGATGAAACGGGCGCGAAGGCGGAGCAGGACAAGGTGCATCTGCACGATCTGCACGCGACGATGCTGCATCTGCTGGGTCTGAATCACGAACGACTCACCTATCGCTACGCTGGTCGCGACTTTCGCCTCACCGATGTGTATGGCGAGGTGAAGCACGGACTGATTGCCTAACGCGAGCTCTTCTTGGTGCTCTTGACCGATGCTTTTGCGGGTGCCGGTGGCGGGGGCTCGGCCTTTTCGTCGAACTGCAGCACCTTCGGCGGCGTGGGGGCGGGGCCGTCCCACAGGAAATGCTCAAGGCGAATTTTTGTGGCGCGATCCCTGGCTTCGGATGCGCGATCACCCGGACGCCGGGAGATCTGCTCCGCGAGACGTGCCGCAGCCTCCCATGCAGAGTTTGGTGGCGACTGGGTCCTGGAGACGGAAATAGGCGCCATCGAAACCACGATCGTGGTGACGGAAGAGGTTCAAGCAAATTGGAAAGGGTTGCTGGCCGAAACATGGCGAGATGCTGCGACCGGGACCATTATCAGCGGTCCATCATCGGGCAACCAGATCTACATCGGAGATTCTGCCAACAACTCTCCCAGTTCTGCGGGTGGGGGAACCGACACGATGTACGGCGGTGCGGGAAACGATGTCTTCTATGGAGGGTCCGGGAACGATACGCTCATCGGAGGTGAAGGCAACGACACGCTGACAGGAGATAGCGGGAATGACGTGATCCTTGGGGGCACGGGAGACGACCAATGGTTTGGAGGGAGTGCGACGATTGCCAACGTCCTCATCAGTGGCGGCGGGAACGACACGATGACGGGTGGCACGGGGTCCGATATTTTCCGGTTCACCGGTGCGCAGAGCGGAGACGTGATCACGGTAAATGGAGATGCCGGGACGGATACCATCGACCTGTCAGAGTTTGCCTCGGCCACGATTGCAAATAATGGGAGTACGATCACCGTTGATCGCGGTGGAGGGGATGTCTTCACCATCAACTATTCCAACATAGAGAGCGTTATCACCTCGGTCAGCGGCGGGAACCACGGACCCATCGCCGATGCGGGGTCCGATCAAACCGTCGGGACGAGTTCTCTCGTGACGCTGTCTGCGGCCGCGAGTTCGGACCAGGATGGGGACTCGCTGACGTATCAATGGACTCAAGTTGAAGGGAGTACTTGGGTCACACTGAATAACGCCAATACGGCCAACCCGACATTCACCGCTCCGGCTGCTACCGGGACATTGAGCTTTGTGGTGGTTGTGTCCGACGGTACTACGAGTCATGCAGATACCGTAACAATCACGGTTGGCGATGGTCCGACAAATGTGGTGCCGAGTAGTCAGACGACGGCGGCGGATAGCAGCCTCGTCTTCTCCTCAGGGAACGGCAAT
>DAORHS010000483.1:0-4292 GCA_035438165.1 Prosthecobacter sp. | reverse complement strand
CCTTCGGTCGCCTCGGCCAGCAGACGCTGCACATCGGCAAAGGAGAGCCGGCCGCGTGAGCGCACGCGCCGTGCGTACTCGGTTTCGTACAACTCCATGAGCGCCGCCATGCCCCGCGTGCGTTGGGCGCGGCATTTCAGCTCGTTCGTCAGGATCGCCTCGGCCACGCGCACCCAGGCGCGGGCGGCTTTGCCCGAAACAGGGTTCTTTCCGCCACCCCACGTGACCACGGCCTCCCCCGAACGGAGTTCCCGCCAGGAGGCCACGGATTTTTTCAGGAAGTCCTCCACCCGGTCTTCCGGCCTGCTTCCAGGTTCCAACTTGATGGCCTGGGACATCAACTGATCCATGAAGTCTGCACTCTTGGGTCTGGCTGGAACGAAGTGATCCTTCAATTCATCCAGCGCGGCGGCCAGATCATCTCCCTCAATCGGAGCGAGAGCGGGAAGCGCACCCCAGCGTGAAATGCTGCCGCTGTCGAGCCAGGTGGCATGATGATCGTTGATCCAGGATTCCAGGCTGTCCACCGCACTGCGCTCCTCGATGCCAAACGTCGCCTGCTTGAAACCTTCGAGCAGCGCACGTCCTGCCGCGTCATCCCGCGACGAATGGATGCGCTCCAGCAGCGCCTCCAGCGCCTCATGGCGGGCCTGGGCCGCCTCGTTTTCAGCCATGACGCTGGCACCGAGCGGCAGACCGAGTTCGAGCGGGAAACAGGCGGTGATGTTGGCAAAGAAGCTGTCCATCGTGCCAAGCCGCAGGCGGTGCAGGCGCTGCGTGACCCGGCGCAGGAGCGGGGCAAACTCCGGCCAGGACGCGGGCTGCGGGTCCAGGCCAGCAAGGTAGTTTTCCGGCTTCTCCTCATGCTGCGAGAGCGCGGAGAGGCGCTGCAGGATGCGCTGAAAGAACTCACCCGCCGCCTTGCGCGTGAAAGTCATCGCCGCAACGGCCTCCGGCGGCTGCCCGAGCGCGAGCAGATGCAGATGCCGCCGCACGAGCTGGTACGTTTTGCCGGAACCTGCGGAGGCGGAGACGAGGATATGTCGGAGTCGGTTCACGCGTGACGTCGATGCAAGCCCACGCGGCACGCCCTGTCCAGCGTTCTCACTTTTCCACCCAGCGGCGAATCCACGGCAGGGTGAGCACGACGGCGATGATGATTCCCGCGCCGAAGTAGAACCCCGCACTCATGAACTCGGCCTTTCCAAACACCAATGCGGCGAGAACGATGCCGTACACGGGCTCCATGTTATAAACGACGTTCACGGTGAAAACGCTGACACGCCGCAGTGCATCCATAAAGCCCGCATACGCAGCCACGGTGCAGACCAAGGCAAGCACCACGACCCAGAGTGCGGACGAGGCGTCCGGCAGTGACGGAAGGATTCCATCTTCAAGAAACGGCCGTGAAACCCATGCGGCCAGACAGGCGCCCGTCATCTGATAGAACCCGATGACGCTCCAATGCGTCTCCCTTGCGACCTGCTGCTTGCTCAAGGTCGCAAAGAACGCCGCGAGCACTGCGGCTCCGATGGCCACCGAAAAACCGAGCCAGTAGCGAACCTCGACCTCGTAGATGAGCCATACCGCGCCCACCATGACCGCTCCCACGAGAAGTTCGGCGAACCGCCAGCGCCTTGAGCCATCGATGATCGGCTCGATCAGCGAGCACCACAGCATGGCGGTGGGCATCGCCGCCAGGCAGACGGAGGCGGTGGCGAGCCGGGCCGACCAGAAAAACAGAATCCAGTGCAGGCCAAGAACAACGCCGACAGCGAGCATTGCCAGCACCTGAAGGCGGGCAGGCCGGAGGGAATGCCCCATCACACGGGCCAGCGCCGCGAAGCCGAAGGCCGCGAGCGATGTGCGCCACAAGACGACGTCCACCGGCGGCAGCAGGATGAGCTTGCCTAAAATGGCCGTGAGTCCCCACGCCAGCACAACGAGGTGAAGCTGAAGATAAGTACGCGCGCTGGAACGGGGCATGGTTCATCCCCATACTGCCCAGCAGCCCGCAAGGTGGAAGAGCGAGTTTCGAGCTGCCTGAGGAAGAAGGCGATCATCCAATCGTCTCAATAGTGCGAATCTTGAGCTCTCTACGATCAGAACTTACACCTTGACGTTGAGCGGCACGGAAGCAGTAATGCAGGCTTGTCGTGCACCCGTTCAAGCGCACACCTTTTGCCCAGTCCTCCTCCCGTCTGCCCACTCCGCCCATGCCTATGAATTCCGGACCCCTCTCCTTGTACCGATTGACGCTGTTCTCTGCGGCGGTCATCACATTTTCCCTCGCCGCTCCGCAACGGGTTCAAGCACAGGCGGGCATCCCGGCGGCTCCCACGGTCAAAAAGATCGTGCAGGACGTTCAGATCATCTTCAAGGGCGCGGTCAAATTGGATGAACACCGCATCCGCAGCCAGATGTCCACCCGTGTGGGCCAGCCATTCACCAATGAGGCGGTCGAACGTGACATCCGCGCGCTCTACAGCACGGGCACCGTGGAGAATCTGGACATCCGCGCGGTGGACGTGGCGGGAGGCGTGAAAGTGATCGTAGAGATCGTCGGACGCGGAGGCATTGGCGAGATCAGCTTCCTGGGCAACACCGCCTTTGACAACGACAAGCTGCGCAAGGAAATCGAGGTCAAAGTGGGCGATCCTGTGGATGACGGCAAACTCTCCGCAGCACAGCAAAAGATCGTTGAACTGTATGAGAAAAAGGGCTTCTCCGATGTGATTGCCAGTTATGACATCGTTCCGTCAGCCCGTGAAGGATTCTCCAGTGTGGTCTTCAAAATCGACGAGGGCGCCCGCGGCATCATTCATGACATCCGCTTTGAAGGCAACACCGCGATCAAATCACGGGTGCTGAGAGCCAAGCTCAAATCGAAAGAGCACCACATCTGGAATCTCTGGGGTAAAAAGGGCAAGCTGAACAATCAGGATCTGCAGGAGGACATCAAACTGATCGAACAGGCCTTCCAAGATGAAGGCTACGTGTACGCCGAGGCGACCGAAGTCCGCCGCGAGCCGGTGTCCGCCAAGGAGATGGACCTTGTTTATGTGATCAACGAGGGGGCCAAGTATGACGTCTCGGGCGTCAGCCTTTCCGGCAACACCATTTTCACCCAAGACGCGCTGATGCCAGGCATCAAAACCGAAGCGGGCTTCCCGTACGTGGGCAGCTTTGTGAAGGCTGACCAGAAGATGATCCAGGACTACTATGGCTCGCGCGGCTACGCGGATGCACGGGTGGATACCAGCATTCTGGAAGCCGGCCCGGGCCAGGTCACGGTGGCCTACCACATCACGGAAGGCACCAAGTCCTACATCAGCAAGGTGAACATCTCCGGCAACTCCGTCACGAAGGACGAGGTCATCCGTCGCGAGCTTCCCTTTGCCCCCGGCGAGGAGCTGAACACGGTGAAGATTGCCGCAGGCAAAAGCCGCCTGGAAAACCTGAACTACTTCAGCGCGGTGGACATCCGCAATACTCCGTCGATCAGTGAAGGTTACAAGGATGTGGACGTCAGTGTGGCGGAGCAGTCCACCGGTACGGTGAACTTCGGGGCAGGCTTCAGCTCCATCGACAGCATCACCGGCTTCATCCAGGTGACCCAGACCAACTTTGACATCCGCGACTGGAAGGACTTCCGCGGCGGCGGCCAGCGCTTCAACGCCAACATCCGCGCGGGCTCGCTCCGCCGGGATGTCAGCGTCAGTTGGACTGAACCGTGGTTCATGGGCCGCGAACTGGCGCTCACCGTTGAAGCCTTCTATCACAACCTGTTCTATCTCTCGAACCGGTACAACCAGACCAACGTCGGCGCCTCGGGAGGCCTGCGCAAACGGCTGAGCGAGCACTCTTACATTGACGGCACCTACACGCTCCAACAGATCACCATCGACGGCATTGCCAGCGGTTCCACCCCCCTCATCGCCGGGGAGGCGGGCGACTACCTGCAGAGCAAGGTCGATGTGAACTGGGTGCATGACACTCGTGACAGCATTTTCATCACACGCAGCGGTCACAAGATCGAGGCAGGCGCCCTGATCTCAGGCCTGGGTGGAGATGTTCAGGTCTATGGCATGAACGTGGGCGGTCAGCAGTATTTCAACCTGCCCGGAGACACCATTCTGAGCTTCGAGGGCATGTTCCGCACCGTACAAAACTGGGGCGGCAGCCGCGTTCCCATCTTTGAGCGTCAGTTCCTCGGCGGAGCCAACAACCTTCGCGGATTCAACTACCGCCACGCAGGCCCCAAGGACGCCACGGGAGAGCCGCTCGGAGGC
>DAORHS010000482.1:0-4300 GCA_035438165.1 Prosthecobacter sp. | reverse complement strand
GGTGTTCATCATGTTGGTTGGGTGTTCTCCAGTGGAAGTTCCAGGGTAAAGACAGCGCCGCAGCCGACGCCCGGGCTCTCTGCGACAAGCTTTCCTCCCATTTCACGTGCAGCCAGGGCGCCGCTGTGCAGGCCGAAGCCGTGGCCGTCTTTCTTGGTGGTGAAGCCGTGTTGAAAAACGCGGGTCAGATTTTCCGGTGGAATGCCGGCTCCGTTGTCGATGACCCGGATCTGTACGGTGTCCTGCTTCGGGCCCAGGCCAACCCGCACCGTCAACCGCCTGTCCGTCCCGGCCTGATCGAGCGCATGTTTGGCATTGCTCAGCAGGTTCACCAGAATCGGCAGCACCTTGTGGCGGTCCATCTGGACCGGCGGCACGGGTTCAAACTCACGCACCAGGGAGACACCGTGCCGGGTGAGACTGACACGGTTGATGTTGATGGCATCCTCGATGATTTCGACGATGTCGAGCGTTTCAAGCACTCCCGACCGGCGTGCGTGGCCCTGCTGCATGGTGACGATATGCTTGATGTGCTCAATGTTGCTTTGAAGGCACTTCACCTCCTGCAGGATCACTTTTTGAGGTTCCGCCAGACTCTCCGCCAGCTGCACCAGATAGCCCGGCAGCTCTTTGCCGCGAGAATCCTGGGTGAGAAAGTCCGGCAGGTGGTGCTCGTGCTCACGCAGCAGTTGGGCCACGTTTTTCAGGCTGGCGATCCTGAAATGGCGGATCTTTCCCGCCACGGTCTCAGCCGACACGTTCACACTGTTGAGCACGTTGCCCACGTTGTGCAGGACATTCGTGGCCACCTCCGCCATGCCCGCCTGACGCGATGTGACGAGCAGTTGCTTGTGCGCCTCGGTCAGTTCGGCCGTGCGTTCGATCACCTGGCTCTCGATCTCCGCATTGATGCTCTCGAGCCGGCTGCGACGTTTGGCAACCTCCAGCGTCTCCGTCAGATTCTGCTGAATCGAAATGGTGAGGAAGACATCTTCAATCAACACCCAGCCCACGTGCTCCATCCACCTCCATTGACCTGAGGCAAGCACCCCAAAGATGGACTGCGGCCAGAAAATTCCACGCACCAGATGATCCACCACCACCACCAATGTGGCCGTCAGCAGCACCCGCCAGTCACGATAAAATGCCAGAAACGTCAGTGAACCAAAAATATGAAAGTGTGTCTCAAAGCGGCCCCCGGTCAGGTGAATCAAGAGGGCGGAGGTCAGAATCTGCGCGACGGCGATCACGTGACGTGTCACCACACGCCCCGGCCGCCTCCAGGCCAGTAGCACAGGGGCCGCAATGATGCCGCCGCCCACACATGCCGCCGCCCACACATGCCAGAGGGGCTGGATGGACGAACCACCCCAGGCCATGGGTGAAAGCCAGACAGCAATGACGATCCCGCCCAGCCACTGCATGACCATCAGCTTGGCAAACAAGCGATCGGTTTGAATGTGATTGCGTCGCTGCGAGATCCTGTAGAGCCGCGCTGTCCGCTCCTCCTCCACATTGGCCGCTGCGGGGACCGTTTGCGACACTATCGAGTACATGCGCGGGCCCTCCTTTGCCGGTGATTCATCGCAAAGCACAGATTTTGGAGCGTATGGGCACCCGAGATTGACATTATTGCGTAATTAATTACCACTTTTTATAATGACTGTAAATTCAATAAGTCATTCTTCAGAAGCTTTTTTGCCTCGCTGCCGCACATCTAGACCTGTTCATGAGCAGCACGTTGCCCTGTTCCCGACCCAAGCTTCCAGGCTGAAAAGGTGCCCTGTTGCCGGGCATGACGCGCAAAGCTGGTTGATGCCCGGCGGTGATCTGGCTACTGCTGCCCGTATGCCCCAAGGATTCTCTCTCGAAAAGTGCTGTGCAGTGATCACCGGCGCGTCCTCCGGACTCGGGGCAGAATTTTCGCGGCAACTGGCCTCCCGGGCTGCCGTGCTGGTGCTGGTGGCGAGGCGTGCGGAGGCGCTGGAAGCCGTGAAGACCGAACTCTCGTCCTCGAAAGCGACGATTTTCTGCTGTACAGCCGATCTGGCGACGGGCGCCGGACGAGATCATTTGCTCGTGTTCCTCGCCACGAATGGTCTGCGGCCAACCGTGCTGATCAATAACGCCGGGATGGGCGACTATGGAAGTTTCGCGACTTCATCCGCCGAGAAAACGCGCACTCAGCTTGAACTCAACATCACGGCACTGACAATGCTGACGCATGCGCTGCTGCCAGTTCTGGAGCGTCCGGCCGGCATCCTGAACGTCAGCTCACTGGCCGGCACCCTGCCCATGCCGAACCTCGCGGTGTATGCGGCCTCCAAAGCCTATGTCACGAGTTTCTCCGAAGCTCTGGCGATCGAACTGGAGCCGAACCATGTGACCGTGACCTGCGTGTGCCCGGGCCCCACCCCCACAAACTTCAGCAAGACAGCCAAACGCGACGATGGCGGCGACACGAACCGTGAAGGCCAGGATCTGTTGCGCATTCCGCCGTCACAAGTCGTCCATGAGGCGCTGTCGGCCATGCAGCAGGGCCGGGCCTGTGTGTTCCCTGGACTCGGGGTTTCGATCGCAGGGCGGCTTTTCCGCCTGATGCCACGTGGAGTGATGCGCAGGCTGCTCAAGCGCCGCTTTGCCAAGGAATGATCGTTGCACAATAACGGTGGAGGGATTTACAGTCACGTCGTGCGTTGCCCTGCCTGCCGAACTCCTGCGATCGAGAACGATGCCGCCTGTCGGCAGTGCGGCTTTTCGCTGGAAGTGGCGGACCGCACCTTTGGCATCGCCCCAGCCTTGCAGCGCCCCATCGCCGACCCCGCTGGCATCCTGGGAGTCTTTGCACAAAAACGAGCCGAAAGTGTGATCGATCAGGTGGAGCGGCGTTTTCCACAGATCTCCATTGCCGCAGTGCTGATGGACGTGCCGCAGCAGGCCCCTCTGGTGCCCTATGCGTTCTGGATCTTCAATCGCGGACGGTTGTCGAGCGCCGTGGAGAAAGGCGGGGAAAACCGGCTGGTGATGCTTCTCATCGACACGAATTCGGACCGGGCGATCACGATGGTGGGCTATGGGCTGGAGCCCTTCATTCAGGAAATGCATCTGCAATCCTGCCTGCAGGCGGCGCAGCAGCCCTTGCAGCGCAGGCAGTTCGCCCAGGCCATCGAGTCCTTCGCACGGGAGCTGGACCGCCAGCTCCGCGAATTGTGCGGCCTGGTGCCCAGGCAGTTCGGCCTGGTGCAGGCAGCACAATGGCTGGACGTGGGCTCCCCGGGTGACGAAGCTCTCGGCATGGCTGAAAACCTGTATTGATTCCGCCCATGATGAACCGTCGCCATTTCTTTCGCCTAGGCCTGCTTGGAGGGTGTCCGCCCCTGCTGAAAGCCGCCGAGTTTCTTCCGCAGAGCGTGACCTTCCGTGGCGCGGGCAAGTTTCAGCAGGTGGTGGCACGTGCTCTCTCGGAAAACTGGGCGGCGCTGCCGATGGGCGCAAGAGTGGCCCAATTCGGACAGGCGCTGCGCGGCACCAGATATGTCGCCTGGACGCTGGAGATCGACGACCGCATTGAGTCACCGTCGGCCAGCTTCGACGGGCTGGACTGCTGGACGTTTTTTGAGATCTCTCTGGGACTGGCCCGCATGATCTCAAAGCGCCAGCAGTCCTACTCACCGTCCGATCTGCTGCGCCAAATCGAGTGGACGCGCTACCGCGGCGGCGTGTGCCGGGGCAACTACCTCGACCGCATTCACTATCTGGACGAATGGTTCACCGACAATGCGGCCCGCCGCAGCATCCGCAATGTGACGCGTGACATCGGCCCCGTGACACGTCTGACGGGACGCAGCAATGATGAGATGTCATTGAATCCAAAGCTGTACCGCTACCTGCGGGCAAATCCGGCGCTGATTCCGGCCATGCGGCAGATCGAAGCACGGCTGGAGCGTGTTCCGTTTGATTTCATTCCCAAAGCGCAGGTCGCCGCATGCGAGCCACGGATTCAAAGCGGTGACATCATCGGCATCGTCACGAACCGTCAGCATGTGTTTTGTTCTCATGTCGGCCTGGCATTGAGAACCGGTGACGGGGCATGCCGATTCATGCATGCATCAGCGACCTATAAAAAAGTGGTCGTGGACAAAGCGCTCCATGAATACCTGAACGCCTTCAAAAGCCACGCGGGCATCATTGTGGGCAGACCGCGCGAGACTTGAGAATGACGAATACCGGAGACCTGCGCCAGTTACCCCCAACGTTTCAGAAATCAGGCCGTGCGACGCAGGAGGGAGGCGCGTAGCAA
>DAORHS010000481.1:0-4303 GCA_035438165.1 Prosthecobacter sp. | reverse complement strand
GATTACGAGCTCCTCCTCGCCGTGAATCCGCGTACCTTGCGTTCACTGATGATGAAATGGCGCGAAGCCTTCCCCAAGCTGCCGCTCACCGTCATCGGCAAACTCGTGCCTCCCGGCGAAGGCCGCCCGCCGGACTTCGAGAGCACGGGCTGGGATCACTTTGCGCTCAGTGCTGACGCATGACCACGCTCGCCACCGCCGACGACGCCCACACCTGGGGCATGCAACTCGCGCCGACGCTCGTCGCGGGCGATGTGATCGCGCTGTGCGGCAATCTCGGTGCGGGGAAGACGCAGATCACGCGCGGCATCGTCGCTGGCATGGGATCGAAGGCGGATGTGACGAGCCCCACCTTCACGCTCGTTCACGAATACCTCGACGGACGGCTGCCGGTCTTCCATTTCGACTTCTACCGCATGGAAAGCGCTGCCGAGGTCATCGGCATCGGCTGGGACGAGTTTCTCACCGAGCCCGGGGTCATCGTCGTCGAGTGGGCCGACATGTTTCCTGATTTGATGCCGCCAAACACCCGATGGTTTCACATCGAAGCCTTGCCGGATGGCTCGCGCCGTGTCACGGAAGGGCCAACGAATCCTTCACCAACCTGCAATCTGTGAAAGCCGTCATCCCGTGCCTTTTCACCCTTGCCATCGCGACGTCAATGTTCGCCCAGGTTCCCTTGAGCGGATATGATGTTTTTGAAGTGGTCAAGGACGCCTCCGTGCCGTCAACAGCATTCAACTTTAAGAGCTACATCACAGGTGAATCCATCCGAGGTTTGAGTGCGCTGTCTCCCCTCATCACCGCAAAGGAAGTGACGCAATTGAAACTCGAAGGCAGGGAGATCGGGTCCGCACCCTGCATGGGGGTCGCAGCGAAGTTCCATCCAGACACAAAGGCAAAGCTCCTTTCATTGGTGGCCAAAAACCCAACCGCCGAGGTGATGATCGCCATCGATGGAGTTCCCAAGGCCACATACAAGGCTGACGAATTCATTGAATTGGTCGAACAGGGCACATCTTTGTTTGTGATTTACCAACTCAAAACCAAGGAGGAATTTGAGAAGACGGAAACATTGCTCAAGACGATCAAAAGCGGCCAGTGGACTGACAAGGCGAAGCACTCTAAATCCCAATTGTAATCGCGCCGAAGCATCATGTCCGCCACTCTCCTCGCCCTCGACCTTTCCACCGCCCACGGCAGCATCGCTGTCGTGCGGGGCGATGACGTGCTGTTCCGGTCCTCGTTCCAGTCCGAGCGCTCGCATAACGCGCAGGTCTTCGCACCACTGCGTGAGGCGCTTGCCGCTGCGGGTGAGGAGCTCACCGGCATCGTCATCGGCAACGGTCCCGGTTCCTACACCGGTGTCCGGATCGCCATTGCCGCAGCACAGGGAATCGCGCTGTCGCGGAAGGTCTGGTGTGTCGGCTGGTCCTCACTCACCGCGCCCGATGTGGAAGCGCCCGCCGACTACTCGATCGTCGGCGATGCACGCCGCCAGAGCTTCTACCTCGCCCGGGTGCAACAAGGCCGTCTGTTGCCCGATCTTGAAATCGTTTCCGCCGAGGTTGCACGCGAACGCACCACGGACGGCGACACCTGGCTGACCTTTGATCCCAAACCACCGCTGGCGCTGCCTCAGGTCGCTACGGCCAGACCCGATGCTTCACGGCTGGCGAAAGTAGTGCAGTCGCTGGGTGCCGAAGAGCTTGCCGAACTCGCCGTCCGGCCTCTCATTCCGCACTACCTCGCCGAGGCGTTCATCACGATGCCGAAGCGCCCCGTCGTCACCTCCCAACCCTGACCGCCATGACACCCGAACCGATTTCCAATCACGTTTCTGAATGGGGCGAAGGCCCGATCTGGCACAACGGACGTTTGCTCTACGTCGATATCGAGGCGCACAAGATCATCGCCTTCACTCCGGCCAGCGGTGAGGAGCAGATCTGGGATGTCGGCCAGCGTGTAGGCACCGTGGTGCCGCGTGCGAGCGGCGGACTCGTGTGGGCGGGGGATCACGGCTTTTACTTTTTCGACGAAAGCACCGGAGTCAGCACGCCCATCGCCGATCCCGAGCCGGATCTGCCGGACAACCGCTTCAACGACGGCAAATGCGATCCCGCCGGACGTCTCTGGGCCGGTACGATCAATTTGAAGAAGCACGCAGACGCCGCTCTCTACTGCCTGCACACCAATCTTCTGGTGCAAAAAAAGTTTGGTCCCGTCACCAACTCCAACGGCATCATCTGGAGCCGGGACACGCGCACGATGTATTACATCGACACGCCGAGCAAAAAGGTGCGCGCTTTCGATTTCGACAATGCTCATGGCGTCATCAGCAACGAACGCGTGGTGTGGGACACCGGTGCGGATCCCTCTGTGCCCGACGGCATGACCATCGACAGCGAAGGCCGCCTCTGGGTGGCTTTCTGCCATGGCGCGAAGGTGACCTGCTTCGATCCCAAGACACAGAAAGTCGAGATGCAGATCGATTTCCCCTGTGTCGAAACCACAGCCTGTGCCTTTGGTGGGCCTGATCTGCGAGATCTCTACGTCACCACCGGAATCAAACCCGGATTGGACGAAGCGCTGGCCGGTCGTCTGTTCGTCTGCCGACCCGGTGCGCAGGGCGTGCCTGCGTCCGCGTTCGGCGGATGATGGTGCAGGGTTCAGTTGCCTTCGCCGCTCAAGATCATCGGTGCCTTGCGCCGCACGCCGATGTACACCGGTGAGCGCTGACGTTCGAGCCACTTGTGAGTGAAGGGCAGCTCGTTGTTGAAGGCATGAAAGTGCCAGGGGCCGTCGTCGGTGCGGATGGAGTACTGCAGCGCACGACCGCCGTCGAGCAGGGTGGCGTGCTGCACGTCGAGCTTGCGGGCGATTTCGGTGACTTCGCTGACGTTCATCACGCCGCCATCGCCGGAGAGGACGAAGACGATGGTGCCGTCCTTGCGCATGCCGCCAAGCGCACGGTAGCTGATCTTCGAGCCGTCAAAAAACTCATCGGGCTTGAGATCGATGTAGGAGAAGGTGGTGTGGTTCTTCATGACCGAGGGATAGACCTGTGAGCCTTCCTGGATGAGGCCGGGCACCTCGTTCAGGAGCGACTTCGGGCCGAACCACGGACGGCCGTCCTTGACGAAAAAGCAGCCGCTCCAGTCGCCAAAGGGCACGTTCACCTGCCGGCCCTCGTGATAGACCCAGCCCATGGGCCGGCCTTTGGGATCGCGAAAGTTCGCGGTGATGGAGAACCACAGGTTGCCCTCCGCCATGCGCTCGCCGGAGGTGGTGAGCGCAAACTTCGGCTGGAAGGTGGTCATGAAATCAAAGCGATCCGGCGAGAGCGTGACGATCTGCACCTCGGCGCCAAAAACGCGCTGCGCCAGGTTGGCGAGGGTGCCGCCTTCACGCCTGACCTTGAGCGTGGCCCAGACCATGCCCGTTTCCCGGTGGCGCTCGATGAGGGCGGCGTCGAGATCACCCACGGTAAGCGACACGGCGGGCTTCCAGTCGCCGCGTTTGGTGCGAATCTCCAGCGGCTTCTTGGAATCGCGCACGCTGACGGCAACGAGGTTGCTGTTCAGATTGAAAAAGAACTCGCCGACACACCACACCAGCAGCAGGCCGAAGAGGGCCAGCAGCAGCAATTTTTTCAAACATCCGCGTTTTCCGGGCATGGGGCTGCCAGCATGAAGCACATGACATGCCGATCAAGAGCGATGTCACCTGCATGAGTTGAAGATTGATTCATTGGGAGGTCTGTCCCAGCATCACGGTTATGATGACGAAACTGCTTCCCACCCTTTTGCTGCTCTCCGTTCTCAACCTCCAGGGGCAGGCGCCCGCGCCGGTGCTCACGCTCAAGGCGAGCACGGACCACGCCGATGCTTTGTACAAGGTCGGCGAGACCGCCACCTTCACCCTTGAGGCCAGGCAGGACGGCAAACCGCTCGTCGAGGGCAAGGTGGTCTGCGTGCTCTCGAAAGACGGCGTGCAGCCGCAGCCACCGCAGACTTTGAATGTGAAGGACGGCAAAGCCACGATCATCGGCAAACTGGACGAGCCCGGCTTCCTGCTGCTGCGTGCCACCTTGGGCAAAGCATCAGCGATGGCCGGTGCGGGTTACGATCCGTTGAAACTCCAGCCGAGCATGCCGGTGCCGGAAGATTTTGATGCCTTCTGGGCCGCGCAGAAGGCCGAACTGGCCAAGGTGCCGATGAAGTCCACGCTCACGCCGGTGACGAGTCCCACGAATGCCGTGGAAGCCTTCGAGGTTCAGATCGACTGCCTGGGCAAGCCGGTG
>DAORHS010000480.1:0-4321 GCA_035438165.1 Prosthecobacter sp. | reverse complement strand
AGGACAAGGTTCACTTCTTCCATGACCTCACCGTTTTCAGCGTCCCGGCCACCTATGGCGAGGCCTTCGGGCTTTACGTCATCGAGGCCGTCGCCAGCGGCGTCCCCGTGGTGCAGCCGGAACACGGCGCCTTTCCCGAACTCATCGCCGCCACCGAAGGAGGCGTGCTGTGCAAACCGGATGACGTCAAGGCGCTCGCCGACGCTCTCGAATCCCTGCTCAACGACGACGAACTGCGGGAAAAAATCTCCAAGAACGGCATGGCCAGGGTCCGCCAGGAGTTCAGCGCCACGCGCATGGCCGAGCGCTTTGAAGCCGTCCTGCAGGAAGCTGTCTCCGCCACGTCAGCCGTGCATTGACCCTGCGCTTCTCCCCTGCAATATCCGCCCGCCCATGACTTCCATCACCTTCGGCGAGGCCGTCCGGCGCTCGATTCAAAAAGACCCCCGCTACCACCCTGCCGCCTACGAACTGGTGCGCGACGCCCTGCACATGGCCGCGAAGAAGTTCCGCGATGAAAACGCCGACGACCAGCACGTCAGCGGCCAGGAACTGCTGGCGGGTTTTCGAGAGCACGTCCTGTCAGAATACGGCCCCATGTCCTCCATCATTCTCGACCAGTGGGGACTCCAGCGCGGCGAAGACGTGGGCAACATCGTTTACAACCTCATCGAGTGCGGCTACTTCGGCAAAAACGACGGCGACAGTCTCGAAGACTTCTCCGGCGGCTATGATTTCACCACCGCCTTCGCCGCACCCTTTTTGCCGTCGTCCCAGCGCGAGGCTCTCGAGAAAAAATCCCCATGAAGAAAGTTTTGCAACGTTCCGTCCCCGCGCCCTCCGTTCCCTCTCTTGACGCCAGCGTCACCACCCTGCCCAACGGCCTCGAGGTCATCGTGCGCGAGGATCACGCCCACCCGCTGGTGAGCGTGCAGGTGTGGATCAAGGCGGGCAGCATGCACGAAGAACAGCACACAGGCGCAGGCATCGCGCATTGCGTGGAGCACATGCTCTTCAAGGGCACCGAAAAGCGCGATCCCGCCCAGATCTCCCAGGGCATCCAGGCGCTGGGCGGTTATGTGAACGCCTACACGTCCTTCAACCGCACCGTGTACTGGATCGACGGACTCGCCGAACACACCGACGGCTATCTCGACATCCTCGCCGACATGATCCGCCATTCGAAGTTTGACGCGGATGAACTCGCACGTGAAAAGGACGTCATTCGCCGCGAAATGGCCATGGGGCATGACGACCCTGGCGACACGATCCAGCACCTGATGCAGGCCACGGCCTTCCGCCAGCATCCGCTGCGTCATCCCATCATCGGTCATCGCGAAGTCTTTGATCAGATCACCCGGGGCGATGTCGTCGGCTTCGTGCAGCGGCATTACGTGCCGAACAATGCCTTCATCGTCATCACCGGCGATGTCGATGCCACGGCGATCCTCGAAACCGTGCGCAGCCATTTCGGCGACTGGAAACGCCGCGCCTTTGATCCCGTGCAGCTTCCCGACGAGCCACGCCAGCAGGGTTGCCGTTTTGCCGCGAAAAATTTCGCCACCGAGCTCACGCGCATCGCCCTCGGCTGGCAGATTCCTGGTGAAAACCATGCCGACAAGCCCGCGCTCGACGTGCTGGCCTTCCTGCTGGGTTCCGGACGCAGCTCGCGGCTCTATCAGGAACTGCGGGAGAAGCGCAGCCTCGCCCACTACATCTGGGCGGGCGCCTGGTGCGCGCCTGAAGTCGGTCTGTTCAGTGTCGAGGCCGAATGCAATCCTGCCGACGCCGAAAAACTGCAAAAGGGCATGCTCGATGTCATTGCCGTGATGCAAAAGACCGGCCCCGGCCGCGCCGAGCTCGAAAAGGCCGTGTGCGCCACGCTCAGCAGCCAGATGCGCACCTTGAGCACCGTGAAAGGCCAGGCCGGCAGCCTCGGGAACGGCTGGTTGCTCTCCGGCTCGCTCGACTACCAGCGCCAGTTCCTCGCGGCCATCACTGCGCTCACACCGGGGGCCGTCCGGGATGCCGCCCGCCGTTACCTGCGCTCCGATGCCATGAGCACGGTCCTCGTCGGGCATGAGGTCGAAGCCGCCGGCAAGACCTCATCAACCGCCGACTCCTCGCGCCCCGACATTCAGCGTTTCAAACTCAAAAACGGACTCACTCTGCTCGTCGGCGAAAACCCGCGTCTTCCGCTCGTCAGTGTGCGCACCAATTTCCTCGCCGGTGTCCTGGCCGAGACCGACAGCACGGACGGCGTCACGCAGATCTCCGCGCAGATGCTGCTCAAAGGCACCAAGAAGCGTGCGGCGGCGCACATCGCCTCCGAACTCGAAAACCGTGGCGGCAGCCTGATGTGCACCGCGGACGCGCATCGCTACATGATCGGCGCCGACGTCATGCGGGGGGATGAAACCGGCGCACTCGACCTCCTGGCGGATCTCATCCTTCATCCCGCACTGCCCCAGGCCCAGCTCGCCGATGTCAAAAAGCGTCAGATCGCCAGCATCGTCGAAGAAAAGGAAGACCCGCTCACCGTGGCGATGCGCAAAGCACGCCGCGAGATCTTCGCCGGCCAGCCCTTCCACCGCACGGCGCTCGGCACCGAACAGTCCGTCGCGGCTTTGAAGATCACGGACTGCCGCGCCATGCTGCACGCCAGCTTTGCCACCGGCAACGGCGTCGTCTCCGTCTTCGGTGATGTCAAAGCGGCGGAGGTGAAGAAACAGGTCGAAAAGGCCTTCGGCAAACTCCCGCGCGGACCGCGACAGATCGCGCATGCACGCGAATACCACGCCAGCGCCAAACCCGCCGCCTGGACTGAGCATCTCGACAAGGAGCAGGCCGTCATCGTGGTCGGCTTCCGCACCGTTGGCCTTGAAGACCGTGACGTGCATGCGCTCAACCTCATTGACGAAGCCTGCAGCGACATGGGCAGCCGCTTGTTCAACCGCATCCGCGAAGAGCTCGGCCTCGCCTATTATGTCGGCGCGCAAAATTTCGCCGCCATGGGCGCGGGGGCGTTTTACTTCTATGTCGGCACGGATCCCAAAAAGGTGAAACTCGCCGAGAAGGAGCTCATGGCGCAGATCAATGATCTCGCCGCCAACGGCCTCCACACCGAAGAGATCGACCGTGCCCGCGTCACCTGGCGCTCCTCCTGGCTGCGCTCGCAGCAGGGCAACACCGGCATGGCCGACGTCTGCGCCTGGAACGAAATCAACGGCCTGGGCTGGGACCACTTCCAAAAACTCCCGGGCATCATGGCCGACATCAGCTCGAAGGAAATTCAACGCGTTGCCGCGAAGTACTTCGGCGAGAAGAAAGCCTTCATCGTGCGTGTGCTGCCGAAGTGAGGAGAGGGATCATCC
Source organism: Prosthecobacter sp. (assembly GCA_035438165.1). Classification (GTDB taxonomy): domain Bacteria; phylum Verrucomicrobiota; class Verrucomicrobiia; order Verrucomicrobiales; family Verrucomicrobiaceae; genus Prosthecobacter. The sequence continues at coordinate 947 of DAORHS010000480.1, read as the reverse complement.
TGATCCCTCAGGCGGGGCCAGGATGCCCCCGCCGCCGACCAACGGATCAATTTTCTGAAATTCGCCATCGGACTTGGCCCGACGGCTGCTTTATCAAGTACTCAGTTGGGGCGCAAGCCACACAAAATTTCCCCGGGCTCGCCTGGGGGAAACACACAACGAGCTGGAGAGTCGCTTCATGGTTGGGACTCTCTGGTCACCTAAAGGCCCGGAGGGATTTTGGTTGGGTCCCTCCGGGCCGAGTTGTCTTCAGGCACCGGTGTGAGCTGTGCCCTTTGCCGGCATGATCCTCACCAGAGAGCGGGCCAAAGATTTGATCGTTGCAAATGGAGGGCTTCGTGGCTCATTCGCCGCCCTTACCAACCCCAACTATGAAATCAATCGCACCGACTCTTGCCGCCTTCGTGATCACGTTTGCCGGTCTGACCGGAACAACCCCCGCCCAAACCGTGAGTGACGCCAAACCTGTGAAAATTGTGATGGAGACCTCCAAAGGTACCCTCGAACTCGAACTCGACGCCGCGAAGGCCCCCATCAGCGTCGCCAACTTCGTCAAGTATGTGAAAAAGGGCTTTTACGACGGCCTGATCTTCCACCGCGTGATCCCTGACTTCATGGTGCAGGGCGGCGGCTTCACTCCCGACATGCAGCAGAAGGAAACCGACGGCAACATCGAGAACGAGGCGAAAAACGGCCTCAAGAACGTCAAGGGTAGCATCGCCATGGCCCGCACGCCGAATCCACACAGCGCCAGCTCGCAGTTCTTCATCAATCTCAAGGACAACAGCTTCCTCGACTATCCGGGACAGGATGGCTGGGGCTACTGCGTGTTCGGCAAGGTGAGCAAAGGCCAGGAAGTCGTCGATGCCATGGCCGCTGTGGCCACCGGTCGCAAAGGCCCGCATGGTGACGTGCCGGTGGAGCCGATCATCATCAAGAGCGCCAAG
>DAORHS010000479.1:0-4321 GCA_035438165.1 Prosthecobacter sp. | reverse complement strand
TTCTCAGTTGCGTCATTTCTTGGACTCAATTACTCTTTCCACCATGACCATGACCTTCGAAATCCCATCTGACGTGCAGGCCGGCGTTGCGGGCATACCGGGACTGGACACTCGCGTGGCGATGTATCTCAGGCACGAGGCACAGTTGGAGGCCTTGCGTCGGCGGCGCCACAGCCAGGAGGCCCGGGACATCGTGGAGCGCGCGCTGCAAAAAGCAGACGCGGACCGTGCCGCAGGCTTTGACTGGGACGCCTCGTTTGAAGAATTGCAAAAGCGCCATCAGGGCATCACCTCCAAGCTCTGAATGCCCAGCCACCTCCGCGCCGTGCTGGACACGAACGTGATCCTGGCCGCTCACCGCACCCAACAGGCGGCCAGCCCCAATGCGGAAATCCTCAGCCGATGGCGGCGGCGTGAGTTTGGCTTTCTCTACAGTCTGGATACCCTTGCGGAATATGCGGAGAAGCTCCTGGAGCATGGAATGGATGCTGCCGTGATCGAGGAATTCATCCGCCTGCTTGCCCGGCATGGCGAGGAGGTGTCCATCGTGTTCTTTCACTTCCGTCATTACCCCGTCGATCCTGATGACGTGATGTTCCTGCTCTGCGCCATCAATGGCCGTGCCAGCCATCTGGTGAGCTACGACGATCATTTGCTGTCTCTGCGGCCTTTCTATTCGGACGAGCTGACCATCTGCCAGCCGTTGGAATTTCTGACCGATTGTCGCACGGTGTAGATTCGCTTGGCCATCGAATCCGCAGGCTGCCGCAGTTCAAAAGGCTCGCGCCTGGCTACTTCGCCGTCCCCGCCTTCCCGCGCAGATCATTCCCCTTCTCATCCACGCCCAGCAGGCGCAGCGCCTCGGCCTCGGGCAGGCCGTCGAGGTTGATGACTTCGACGTCGCGCACGGGAGACATGAGGAAGGGTTTCATCCTGCCAGAGCGGAGGCGTGCATCCGAAACGACTCCCAGAAGGCGGTCATCGATACGCACAACCAGACGATCCTTCACGGCGGCGAGTTCGATCATGTGCTCTTTTCCCTCAGCCAAGTCCTCGGGCCGGGCCGGCCACACACCGAGCGTGTCATCCGCGAGGGTTTCCCCGCCCTTGCTGCTAAAGTGCGACAAACGCCATTTTCGGTCCGAGAAAGTAGCGCTGACCTGGTAGTTTACCGCTGACCTGCCGGGATCGACCACATCCCGGATGGAGGCGGGAGCCAACTTTTGGTCTTGGACCCGAGCACGAAAACGAATGCCTGCATCGGACCAAGTCTGACCAGAATTGATAAGGAGTCCCACGGCTTTGCTGGAGGAAATCCACCCATCCTCCCACGTCACCCCGCTGCCAGGCTTGCGCAGGTCGGCGGGCAGGTCCTCGGGCTTGGTGAAGAGCTTCACCCACTGGCCGGGTGGGAACTTCGGATCGGAAGACTTGGACCCGCCCGCATCGCTACGCCCGCCTGCATCGCTGTGCGAAGCACTGCGGGCTGGCGAAGCGTTGCGGGCGGGGACTGGGAGACTCGGAGAGGGGGAGACGGCGGCGGTCGAAGGCGCGGGTTCCAGTACGCAGCGGAAGCCTCGGTAATAATGGTGAGTCGAGGGTGGGAGGTGGAAACGATCCGAGGAACGCAGGGCTCCGCGATCGCTGTTGCCCCACGACGCACCGCGCAACACTCTCTCTTTGTGTTCTTGGGTCCACCAATCTTCGCACCACTGCCAAAGATTACCACCCATGTCATAGAGTCCATGGACGTTCGCGGGAAAGCTGCCTACCGGGGACGTTGTCGCGTATTTGTCATTGTAGCCTTCGATCCACGCGCCAGTGATGTTCGCAGGATTGCTTGCATCGGGTATTGGAAACTTATTGTGATATGTCTCGTCGGCGAAATTACCCGCGTTCTTCATGGGCGGCCAATCCTTGCCCCAAGGGAAATCCACATCATTTCTCCCGCTCTTTGCAAAGGGGGTCACGCCTTTCTCGGGGGGTAAGCCTACAGCGGTGCTCCATTCCTCGTCCGTGGGCAGCCTGTATCGCTGGCCCTTCGTCAGCTTTCCATTGGCGGTCTCTCTTTCCGTGAGCCACTGGCAGAAGGCCTGTGCATCTTCCCAGCTAACGCCAGCGACGGGATGATCAAACTCGTGCCCTATGGGCACGCCATCCTTGCTCTGCTTCTTCCACGCATCGTCCACTTTCTTCCCCGCGCTTTCCTCTGCCTTCGCGTACGCCATGTAGTCCTGCACTCGCGTGAGCCAGATGCTGAATAGCACCTGCGTCCCCGGCACCGGCACGAACTTCATGCCGAGGGTGTTGATGAAGGGGGCGTCCTTGGTCGCTGTCGCGACGGAAGAAGAGGAGACCGGGAGATTGGGAGAGGGGGAGACGGCGGCGGCATCCAGCGGCACATACTCGATGTCCTTGAAGTAACCGGTCCTGACAACTCCGACGCTCACACCACCAGTGGCCATTAAAGTGGAATCCTCCACGGTTCCCAACACTTGGTCTGCCACGGAGACAGTGAGCTGCGGCCCGATGGCTTTGACCTCTAGGCGCAGCCAGTCCTCGGGCTGATACTTTTCCGGCGCGGGCCATGATTTGAGCACACGGACATTGCCACCCTGAGTCAGTCGCAGTTCGATAACCTTGCCATTCAACGCAAGCGCATAGCTGTGCTTCTTTTCCTGATGACGAACCAAGAGGTGAGCCCCACCTCCATTGTCAGTGCCAAACTTCATCGAGGCGCGGAAGACGAGATCCCGCACGGCTGGGCTGTCGGTTGCGATTACCGTTTTATCGAGACGCACCGCGCCATTCTCCCAACTCACACCTTGCTGTTTCGGCAGCTTCTCCGGCGTTTCCCAGAGCTTGATGCCAGCCACCGCAGCCGGGAGCGGCTGGACTTCGACGGACTCGAACCACGCCTCGTTTGCTTGGATGCCCCAGTTGCCGGCCTCGCGAATCGCCTTGTCATTCGCCTCGATGCGAACAATGCCGTCCACGAGCACGGTGAGGCGGTCTTCCTGCGCGCGCAGTTCCAACGCGAGGGTGTCGCCTTCTCGGGGCGGCTGCGGCAGCGGGTAGGTGCCCAGTGCCTCCTGTTTCCCGCCCTCGATGCGCCGAAGCAACGACACGTGATAGCCACCATCTGTGGGCCGATAAAGACCGACCATATACCTGCCCTTGTCAGTGACCTGGCGCAGCTGGATCATCGGGCCGCTCGTGCCATTGCGAATGCGGATGCGGGCGCGGATAGCGGCGTCCGCTGTGGATTGCGGCATGATGATCCCGCTGCGAGTGGTGTTGCGCTTGATGTGAAGGAGGCCGTCGGCAAATTCGCGGTCTGGCGAGGCGGCACGCCAGACCGCATCGGCGACGAGCGGCTTCCAGCCGGACTCGGGGAGAGCGGGGGCGGCTTTGGTTAGGGCGCTTGCTCCCGCAAGCGCCGCGTTGGGTGTGGCGGGTGCTTTTTGATCACTCGTGGGCACGGGGCCGTTCGCGGCGGCTGGGGGACCAGCCGCCCTATCATCGTCTGTGTCGCGCAGGGCGAAGAAGGCACCGACAGCGATGACGGCCGCGCCGGTGATGAGGCCGATGAGGAGCGGGGCGCGGGATTTCGTAGGCGCGCTCGCCAGAGCGCGGGACTGGGGTGGCGCGGCCTCAGTCTGGCGACTGAGCCTACTGTCTGCACCCACCAGCGAGATGCTGCTCACATCCGTCTTCACCTCGCTGGCTTTTTGATAGCGCTCCGACGGATCATTCTGCATGGCGCGGCTGACGACAGCGTCCCATTGCGTGGAGACTTGGGCTCGTTGTGAGGGCGGACGCCAGACACCGCGTGGCAGCGCGCCGGTGATCATCTGGTAGATCATGACGCCGAGCGCATAGATGTCGGCGCGGTGATCCACGGGTGTGGTGGGGTCGAACTGCTCAGGCGCGGCATAGTCCGGCGTGCCCATGCCGGTGCCGGTCTGCGTGCGGAAGCCGCTCTCGGCGTGGTCAAAATGCTTGGCGAGACCGAAGTCGGCCATCTTCACGCGGCCGTCGCGTGTGAGCATGATGTTGCTGGGCTTGATGTCGCGATGCACGATGCCGTGGTCGTGCGCGAACTGGAGCGCATCACAAATCTGCGGCAGCAGCGTGAGCGCCATCTCCTGCGTCATCTGCTTGCTGCGGATGACGTCCATGAGGTCGGTGCCATCGACCAGCTCCATGACGATGAAGAGGTGGCCGTCCTCCATCGTGCCGAAGTCGAAGACCTGGACCGTGTTATGATTCGTCCGTATTGTACGTATCGTTTACAGAAAGGTGAATGGTTGCAACGCTG
>DAORHS010000478.1:0-4329 GCA_035438165.1 Prosthecobacter sp. | reverse complement strand
ATAGGGATCCGCCACGACGATCTGCAGGGCATTCTGGTTCGTTCCCAACGGCGCGATCTTGTACTTCAACGCCACTTCCAGAGAAACCAGAGCCTTCAGACCGGCATGCGGTTCGAATCCGTTCAGATCGACGTACTCCATGCCGGAGTTCACCGCCACCATCTGCGCAAGTTGTTCGTCAGAGACGGTTCCCATTTTGATCAGCACCTCGATGGGGCTCTCTCCGGGTTTCAGACCGTTTTTGGCCTGCAGGATGTCGCGTTCGGTCAGCAGTCCGGATTCCTGGAGCTGTTCGAGGAGGTATGCTTCATTCGAGTACATGAAATCGTATCTGCGTGGCGGGTGGGAAGTGCGGTCGGTATTTTGTGATAATACCGAGACTACAACCTCGCGCTGGAAAGTGTCAACGTCTCGGCGCTGGCAACACGAAAATTGATGAGGATGAATGACAAACTCTCGTTTTGGCCAGCGTTCGACTTGCCCCCTCATCCAATCACGACGATTCACCACCATGCGCCTCTCTCGACACCTCACTGTTCCGTTCTTCGGCATCTGCCTTGCTCTTTCAAGCCTCACGCCATGCGCAGCCCGGGCTCACGATGCGGGCACGCAGATGTCCGCCATTGCGAGGGTGTTTCTCGCCGCACTCTCTCCCGAACAGAAAGCCAAAGCCTGTTTCGAGTTTGCTGGCGAGGAGCGTGAAAACTGGCATTTCATTCCCCGCGAGCGCAAAGGGCTGCCGATGAAGGAGATGACGCCGCAGCAGCGACTGCTGGCTCACGCTCTCTTAAATACCGGGCTCAGTTTCAGGGGGGCTGCCAAGGCCGTCACGATCATGAGTCTGGAGGAGGTGCTGTATCAAATGGAGGGCGCCAATGAATCGAAGCGTGCGGCCACTCGGGAAAAACGTGATCCGGAAAAATATTTTGTCTCCGTCTTCGGTGAGCCTGCGGACAAAGGAGCCTGGGGATGGCGGGTCGAGGGGCATCATCTCTCGCTGAACTTCACCATCAAGGACGGGCAGATGCTGCGTGCCACCCCGTCTTTCATGGGTTCCAACCCCGGGGAGATCCGCCAAGGACCGCTTACCGGTCTCCGGGTGCTTGCAGTGGAGGAGGAGCTGGGTCGCGAACTCGTCAAATCGCTCACGCCTGAGCAGTTCAAGACGGCTTTTGTCGCCACCGAAGCTCCGAAAGAGATGATCACGGCCGCCGAGCATAAAGTCAGCCCGCTTTCACCTGCGGGGCTTGCCGATTCCGAACTCAATGAGAAGCAGAAGGGCATGCTTGCGCGCCTCATCGCAGAATACATTGAACGCCTTCGCCCCGAGATCGCTGAAGCGGCTCGCGAGGAGATCAAAAACAGCGGCCCGGTTTATTTTGCATGGGCTGGCGGCAGGGAGCGTGGCGAGCCTCATTACTATCGCGTTCAAGGAAAGACATTTCTCCTCGAGTATGACAACACCCAAAACGACGCCAATCACGTTCACAGCGTGTGGCGGAGTTTTGACGGTGACTTCGGTCGCGATCTGCTCGGTGAGCATGTGAAGCAGGCACATTGATCTTTGCGCGCCTGGATCGACGGATAAACTTTGCGCTGCTTGTGACAGCAAGCAATTCACGTGCCTGAATGCAGTTGCACACAGCTATTCGCATGCTGTTCACAGCTTGTTGGCATCATTGCGAGCACATCTTCACAGTTGAGCGCAAACTAATTTTGAATGTTTCATTCGTTCGCATGGAAAATTCAAAAAATATATCGAAGAAGAGCTTGTGACATGTGCCAATTTCGTCATACAAAGCGCCGTCATTTAAAAAGATATTCGTTGGTCTCCCTGCTGCTCCCATTTGAATTTCTTTTGATCCAACTTTCCAACCCCTTTCGACCTCACTCTCCCGGAGAAACTCATCATGGCGCGTAACGATGAAATCACGAATCAACCCTCCCTCAATGGATCAACTCCTCATGCGCCCGCGGAATTGTTCACGCCTGTTCCCACCGTGTGGGACCAGGTGTGTGAAGTACTGATGAAGCGTCTTGGTGGCGACAATTTCCAGCGCTGCTTCAGCGGCACCTCCGGGCGCCTTGCTGATGACGGCAGATTCATCATCACCGTGCCAAATCCGATTCATCAGTTGTGGATCGAGAGCAATCACACAGCGGCGGTTGCCGATGCCGTGGCGGAGGTCACGGGGGTGCCGGCGGTCATTGAATTTCATGTCGCCACGGAATCTGCACCGGCTTCCTTTGCTCCGCTCCCCGAGCTCAAGGCTGCGCGTGTCAATGCCGCAGACCAGGCGCCGATTCGTTTTTTCAGTGAGGCGGGGTTGAACGCCAAGTTCAATTTTGACAGCTACGTCATCGGCACCAACAGCAGCTACTCCGTTGCGGTGGCTCGTGCGGTCGCCGAAAAGCCGGGTCGTATTTATAATCCGCTGTTTTTTTACGGCCCCACCGGCCTCGGCAAGACGCATCTCATGCAGGCCATCGGTCAGGAGGTGCTGGCGCGCAAACCCCGCGCCAATGTGCGTTACGTCACCTCCGAGCAGTTCACCAACGAGTTTGTGGACGCCATCAAACGGCAGACCTTCAGCCAGTTCCGGCAGAAATATCGCAAGGTGGACGTCCTGCTCATCGACGACGTGCATTTCTTCGAGGGTAAGGACAGCACTCAGGAGGAGTTCTTCCACACCTTCAACGAACTCTTCAACAACGCGAAGCAGATCGTGCTCGCCAGCGATCGTCCGCCGAGTGAGATCAAGAATCTCGAAAGCCGCCTCGTCTCGCGCTTCGAATGGGGGCTTGCCACCCAGATCCAGGTGCCTGATTTTGAAACGCGTATCGCCATTCTGCGACGGAAGCAGAGTGACTTCAATGTTTCGCTCGATTCCTGGATTCTCGACTTCATGGCGCAGCGCATTCGCGCCAACGTACGCAAACTGGAAGGCGCGCTCATGCGGGTCGCCGCCCATGTTTCTCTTGAAGGAGCCGTCACCACCGAATCCGCTCTTGCCACGATGCTGCATGATGTGATCGACGAGGATCACTCGAAGACCGTCACCGTTGACCGTATTCAACGCATCATCGCCACGCATTACGATCTGCGGGTCAGCGACCTCACCGGCCCGCGTCGGCCCAAAAACATCGCGGAAGCCCGCCAGGTGGCCATGTATCTCACGCGCACGCTCACCAAGCTGCCGCTCGTGCAGATCGGCGACGAGTTCGGCGGCCGGGACCACGGCACGGTCATTCACGCCTGCAAAGTCGTCACCAACCTCGTCAACGGTTCCAACGACTTCAAACGCACGCTGGACTCGCTTGCCGGCAAGATTCGGGAAAGCTGAGGCTCAAGTTGGCGATCCGCGACGGTTCCACCGTGGCAGCCAGCGGCCGACTCGCGCGCAGTAGGCCTCATAATCCGCGCCAAAAATCCGGCGCAGATGGGGCTCCTCGTAGAGTGTGGTCAAAAGCTGGAACATCAGGGTGACCAATGCGACATACAGCAGCAGCAGGCCGGTTTGAAACCACAGGACCCAGCCGAGGATCAGGGTGATGAGGCCCACATACATGGGATTGCGGCAATAACGGTAGAGACCGCGAATCACGAGCCTCTTCGGTGCATCCAGCGGCATCGGGGTGCCCCGGCCAAACGTCCCGAAATCCCACACGCACCAAAAGTAGATGACGCTCCCGACAACGAAGGCGGGCAGTGCGAGAAAGACCGACCACGATGAGGCCGGTGCCCGGTCTCTGACGATCAGTAGCGGCGCATACACCGCGAGCGTGCCGTGGGCGATCACCGTAAACAGGAAGTTTTTCAGGAAGAGACGCATGAGATTGGCCACCCAGAGAACGCGGTAAACGGGTGAATGCTGCAAGCCTCAACACGCGGCCTTGAAAAACTGGCGCGCGTGAAATGATTCGGGCATCGCTGCCCGCAGACATCTGCGAACCCCGGCGGCGGCGCATGTTTTTGAGCGGCTCTGCGGCGGGAAATTGCCTGATGCTGTGGCGAATTGGACCGCTCAAGCCTGAAGCCCTTCCTCCAGCTCTTCATCTGTCAGTGGCTGATGCACAGTTTGCCCGCAGGAAGGGCAGCGAAAGCTGTCCGGGGTGAGTTCCTCGAAACGCAGGTCAGTGTCGGTGCCCAGATCGGCTGGGAAGACGGTAAGGAGCAAGCCTCCTGCGGCCACATCCTCCATCAGACCGCAGCGCGGACACTCCAACAGCTCGCGGTCATTGGCAAACATGCCGAGTGCCTTCATTTGCTTCTGGAGGGCGACGATCTTAGCCGCCAGGGGCCGGATGGAGGCGACGAGGTCGTCGATC
>DAORHS010000477.1:0-4332 GCA_035438165.1 Prosthecobacter sp. | reverse complement strand
TTTTGCCACCCTCATGCTGTCTTCTCTCTTCCCCAAAAGTTAATAACAGGCTCTATGCGTTGGCGTGGCTGTTTTTTCGTTATGCTTCTTCATGGGTGCTCGACAGCTTTCGTTTTTCGACAAACTGGGCGGTTTGGATCGCCGTTGCAGCCCTGATCGGCATCACAATCAGCGGATACATCACATGGCAGCGTGGGCAGGGCTTTCAAAGCTATGTGGAGACCTCCTTGTTCCATGATCTGGCGGGAAGCGCGGACACTGCGGGTGCCAATGTCGTGGATTACTATGCCCGGCGGGTGACCGGCCCGGCTTATGTGCTGAGCCAGGTCTTCTTGGGCGGGCCTTTGCTTCTTCTGCGCGGCATGCGCCATTTCCAGCAATTGATTCCAAACGAGGCCGTTCTGGAGCAGAAATTGCATCACATACTTGGAATCCTGCGCAAAGCGAATAAATGGCAGTCCATCACTGAGTACCCCGAGGAGCGGCGGGAAATCCTCATGCTAGCGCAGTTGAAGCAGATCGATTTCAGCGCTCACAAGGGCACGCCACGCTTCAAAGCACTGCCGCCTGATGGAGTTTAACTTCGATCTTCGACGACTGCTGCTCCTGGCTGTGTTGCTGGGTGGATTTGCGTTCCTTGGCGGCTTCACAGCTCCCCAAGTCGGCCCGGACAGCCCTCATCAATCATCTCGCGTGCAGAAGGCGTGGAGCTACTGCGTCGTCCTTTTTCTATTCGGAGCCGCCTCAGCGACCATTGTCGAGCACACCGTCGGCTACATGGACCCCACGAACCTCCGCCCTGCCTACATCGTCCTTGGTGTGTTGCTCATGATTGCCTCCATCGTCTGGCTCAGATCGCTCAAGCAAACGGTCGAGCATCCTCCCAAGGCCAACGGCCTTGCGTCATGCTCAAGGGCGAACTCCAACGGGGTTCTGTCCGTCGTCGCAGGCTGGTGTGGCCAACGTCACCCCTCACACGCCACCCGGATCTCTTCCAACTCCGCCCAGCGCGTGAATTTGCCTTCCAGCTCGTGCTTCTTCGCGTCGAGCTTGGCGATGTAGTCGTTTGTGCCAGCACCGAGCTTCACAAACAGCTCCGGGTTGCTCAATTCGGCCTCCATGGCGGCGATTTCGCTTTCGAGTGTGGCGATGGCGGTTTCGCAGTCGGCCAGCTCGCGCTGCTCCTTCTGCGACATCTTGCGCGTCTTCGGAGCGCTGGCGGCGACGGCTTTTTCCTTCTTCACGGCGGCGGTGGCGAGGGCCAGCTCAGCGGCGGCTTTGGCGGCGCGTTTTTCCTGGTAGTAGCTGTAGTTCCCGGCGCATTCGTGGATGCGGCCCTGACCTTCAAACGCGATGAGGCGGTCGCACACGCGGTCGAGGAAGTAGCGGTCATGGCTGACGACGAGCACGGTGCCTTTGAAGGCGAGGATCGCTTCTTCAAGCACGCGCATGGTGGCGAGATCGAGATCGTTCGTCGGTTCGTCGAGAATGAGGAAGTTGCCGCCACGGCGCAGGATTTTCGCCAGCAGCACGCGGCTTTGCTCGCCGCCGCTGAGTTCCTTCACGCGCATGGTCACGCGCTCGTCGGTGAAGAGGAAGCGCCGCAAATAAGTGCGTACATGCAGCTTCTCCGGGCCGAACTGCACGAACTCGCTCATCGGTCCCGCCACCTCCTCCATGACGCTGTTCTCGGGATTTAGCAGCAGGCGCTGCTGATCGACGTAGTTGAAGATCGTGCGCTTGCCGATGGCGACCTTCCCCTCGTTCGGCTGCTGCTCGCCCATCAGCATGCGCAGCAGCGTCGTTTTGCCGAGACCGTTGCGGCCGATGATGCCGGTGCAGGTGCCGGCCTCGAAATTGAGATCGAGATGGCTGAACAACCAGCGGTCATCGATGTGCGCGCCGATGTCCTTGGCCTCGACGACGGTGTTCGCCAGCGGCGGGGCCGGTGGGATGATCAAATCCATCACCAGTTCGGCTTCGGGAGCCGCGATGGCGGAAACGCGGTCGAACTCATCCAGTCGGGACCGCTGTTTCGTGCCCCGGCCTCTGACGCCAGCACGCACGAACTCCAGCTCATGCCGCAGGAAGCTCTGGCGGCGGCGTTCGGAGTTCGCCTCCACGCCTTCACGGATGGCCTTGCTCTCTAAAAACGCGCTGTAGTTGCCGGGATGGCTGTAGATGCGGCTGTCGTCGATCTCGATGATGCGCGTGGCCACACGGTCGAGGAAGTAGCGGTCATGCGTGACGAAGAGCACCGCGCCGCTGAAGTCGCGCAGGAACACCTCCAGCCACTCGATGGATTCGGCATCGAGATGGTTCGTCGGCTCGTCGAGCAGCAGCAAATCGGGCTGCGACACCAGCGCACGCGCCAAAGCCACGCGACGCTTTTCACCACCCGAGAGTCCTTTGACGAGACGATCCGGCGCAGGCACGCCGAGTTCGTTCATGGCGGTCTGAATGCGGGTCTCGACGCCCCAGCCGTCGTGAAGCTGGATCTGGTGCAGCAGTTCGTCCTCCTGGTCGCCCTTGTAGTCGCCGGATTCGTATCGTGCGACCATGTCGAGCAGTTCCGAGGCACCGGCGCGCACGTTGTCGATCACGCTGGCGTCGTCATCCAGCGTGAACTCCTGCGCGAGGTGGCTGACGATGATGCCGTTGCGCCGTGAAATCGTGCCGCTGTCCGGCTTTTCCGTGCCGACGAGGATGCGCATGAGGCTGGTCTTGCCCGAGCCGTTGCGGCCCACGAGACCGAGCTTCTCGCCCTCATGGATGCTCATCGTCGCGTCATTGAAGACCTGTTGCAGCCCGAATTGAAGGCGCAGGTCTTTGGCGGAAACGACGGCAGGGGTGATGGGAGACATGGGGCGGTTGAGATAGCACGATCTGCCGCCACTGCGACGGATTAGACCTTTTTAACCGAGATTTTGATCCGTTCCGTCGATCCCGAAGGGATCGCAGAAGGTAGCCAGGGGTCAACGTCCCCTGGAACCTCGAAGAGACGCATTTCCCTCAAGAACGCATCCTGAAAGGATGCTAGCGGCGGTTCATCGGTTCCTCGCTTCCGTTGGGCGGAAGGATGCTGCTCGCATACCTCCGGCATGCGCCCTTGAACTTGGTGGCGCGTGCTTTGAAACCGGGGGTGTCGCTCGTTCCTCGCTTTACCCCCGGCTACCTTCTCTGATCCCTCTGGGATCAGTAACTGAATTTCATTGAGGCTTTGCCAAAGCTTCACGCACCATGACCGGGTCGTCCGTCGTGATGCCATCGACGCCGAGCTTGGCAAAACGCTGCACATCGGCCGGTTTGTTGACCGTCCAGACATAGAGGCCGAAGCCTGCGTCGCGGATCTGCTTCACCATCGCCTCATCCCACGGAAAATCAGCCGCGCCAAGGTCAAGGCCGTCGAGCTGGTCGGCCTTCGTGTCAGCGATGAGCTGCGCGAGGTCCGTAGGCTTCTTGTCCTTCGTCTTGCCGGAAGCGAGGCGGTAAACCTTGATCCACGGCATCGCCTTCTTCGATTCCGCCGCCGCGTCGCGCTTGAAGGCGATGATCGCGAGCTGCGCTGCCCGATCCTTCATCGGCTCCAGGATGCGCTTCAGTTCCGGCACAATCTCCGCGCCGCATTTGATCTCGATGAAGAAGCGCTGCTTGCCCATCGGCAACGTCGCCAGTGATTGCTCCAGCGTGGGAATCTTTTCGTTCGCCCACTCCTTGCCTTTCCACGAACCGGCATCGAGCGCGGTTAGCTCGGCCTGTTTCGACTTCGCCACATCCAGCATCACACCGGCGGTGCGTTTCGTGTCCTTGTCATGAATCACCGCCGTTTTGCCATCGGCAGTGAGATACACATCCAGCTCGCAGGCATCGGTTTGATGTTTCCAGCCGAGTTCAAACGCCGCGAGCGTGTTTTCCGGCGCACGCGCGGAAAATCCGCGATGGGCGATGATTTCGACGGCGTGGGCGGACATGGCAGTCAGGAGAAAAACAAAGAGGCGCTTCATGAGGGAGAAAGCAAACGAGGCAAGCGCTCGTAACCCTTCGCCCCAAATGAAATTTTGCGCCCTTCTTGTTCTCGGCATCATCATTGTCCTCGGCTTGACCTCTTGTTCAAAGTCGGACAGCAAGGACCACCACGTCATCTTGATCAGCATCGACGGCTTTCCTGCCTGGATGTGGAATGATCCGTCGCTGCAAGTGCCGAACCTGCGCAAGCTGGCCGCCGAAGGCGCGAGCACGAAGGCGATGACGGTGAGCAATCCTTCCATCACCTGGATCAACCACACGACGCTCGTCACCGGTGTGACGCCCGCCAAGCACGGCGTCATCGGC
>DAORHS010000476.1:0-4343 GCA_035438165.1 Prosthecobacter sp. | reverse complement strand
GGAGCTTTTTCCAGAGAGGACTCCAACTGCATTTGCGATCCGAATCAGGCACGTTCACCTGCGCTCGATTCAACCAGATCACGGGATCAAGCGGACCGACATTCAGAAGGCGCATCACTCCTTGGCGGATCAGATCGTCTCCCAGGTTCCAACCGTTTGTGGTGCTTACTAACAAGAGTCGTTTTCCTGCACGGTTCTGATGAGAGGATGTCTTTACATCTGTGAATTTGGGCGGTCGGGGGTAGAACTGAAAAACTCCCTGAGCCAGCTTTCTGCTCACCGCTGGGGACGGCACAACCTCAATTTCAAGGCCCAGGATGCAGGCCAGATGGGCGATGCCGCTGTCAACGCCGACGAAACGTTTGCAGGACAAGAGCTGGTCCACGAGGAACTCGATGTCCCCTAGACGATACTCGAACGCATCTCCCAGGTAGTGACTCGTATCCGGTCCGCCAAGCACGGCCACTCGTTGATCATGGTACCGTTTTAGGAAATCCAGAATCGTTTGCTTCGGCCAGACCCCGCCTGAGCGACTGTCAAACTGGCAGAGTACAATCTCCTCTTGGGGAGCATGCCGCTTGCGGCCCAGTCGAGGCATCGTGACTTGATCTGGCATGCGGCCTCCAGTCGCAAGGCTCAGAGCCTTTGCAACACCTTGGATCCATCCCAGAGTCTCGAATTCGTAACCAAACGGATGTACATGGATCATTTCAGGACTCGCTGGTGCCAGCGTCACATGATCGAAGATAAACAGCTTGTGTATTGCTTGGAAGAGGGGCGTGCTTCGAATCTCAATCGAAACTTGGTTCGCCTTGGCAAAGTTTTCGCAGGCGATCATCATGCCCAACGAGTCTCCGAGATGCGCTCCTTCCCAGAAGCTAATCGCCAGGGGATTCCGCAGCACTATGCTTGCCCCTTCCAGCGCCCAGTAGTTCCAGCATTGGTCTTTGTTTTCTTCCAGTCGGGCCTCCAGCGTTAGCTTGTCCCCAGCCTGCATGGTGATCGTGGCCTCCTGATCGTAGGGAACTTCTCTTCCATTCAGACAAGGGATGGCGGCGGAGCGCCCACCCGGTTTGACACGGGGCGAAAGGCGAATGTCCCCTGGTTCGGTTGCTCGCAATACCACACGGGATGGAGCATGAGCGTCCAAATTAAGACCTCCTGCAGTTTGTTCCCATCCTTTGTTCCAGCCTGTTTGATATTCTTTGATGTGAAATTTCATGGGGTCTTCAGACTGGCTTTTTGCGCTTATTCCATCTCATCCAGCTCGCGGAACACCCGTTCCCAGCTTTCCTTCGCCTTTTCAAATCCCCCCAGCTCTAGTCCACGCTGACGGGCATTGTGGGCGATCTCACGGCGGAGATCGGGCTCGTAGGCCATCTTGCTGGCGTAGTAGATGAAGTCGCGTTCGTGCTGGCAGAGGAAGCCCGTCTTGCCGTGCTCGATCATCTGCCGCCAGCCACCGCGATCATCCACGATGAGGACGCTGCCGCTGGCCATTGCTTCAAAGCCCACGCGGGGCCAGTTCTCGGTGGTGTCGCTGGGTTGGAGAATGATCTGGCAGTGCTTGTAGAAATCCTGCTGGCTGATGATGCTGCTGTCGCAGGCGGTGGTGATCCAGGAGTGGGGACGACCGATCTTGGCCTCGCTGCGGGCGTCGAACCCCAGAAACAGGCCGCGCTTCATCACCGGAGCCACAAAGTACTCGTAAATATGCAAGGTGTTGGCGGCATACTTGTCGGCATCCTGCCGGGAAATGCGGCCACAGCCGAAGTGGTCTGTTGGACGCTCCTCGATGAAGGGAAAGGCGGTGGCATCGAAATACGGGGTGAAGGTCAGAAAACGGGCGTTGGCCTTGGGGTTCAGGGCTTGCAGCACCGGCATGTTCTTCTGCCGCACCTCCTCATTTTGATAGAGAAACAGGGCAATCATTCCCTCCGCCATGCGCTGCTTTTCCATGTCGAACAGCCAGGTCATGCAGTTGATGAAGACCGTGCGTTTCGTTCGAGCATGGATTTCCGGCAGATGGGTCAGGAATTCGGCATTGCAGAAACCCATGGTCACATCCTCCGCCGTCAGAGCCTCCCACTGGTTGCAGCCGTGGATGATGACGCCGCTTTGCACCAGTTCGGAAAAGAGCGGCTCATTCTGATAATTGACCTGGGAGGGAATGATGTGGACCTCCACCCCCATCGCCAGCCAAAGCTTGATCTGGTGGTGCAGCTCCGTGGAGGCACCCCCATAGCGCCCCGGAAAGCCGTGGGCGAAAACCCTGCACTTTCTATTCTTGGAATCGCTGCGCCGGCTCATGCCGCGGTCACTTGGAATGCTCGTCAAACGTCACACTCAGATCCACCTCGTTGCCGATCCAGCGCGCCGTGGCGGCAAAACCCGCGCCCGTGACCTGCGCGGCAGGGGCCGTGTTCACGCCCTCCTGCGTGAGGGTCCAGGCATGCGGGGTGTTCTCTCCCAGCTTGAGTTCCTCCGCCACCAGTGTGCCACCTGTCTCCAATACAGCGAAGTGCCGCCGCACGTCCTCCGTGGGCGGATGCTTGGAGACGAGGCTGCCGCTGCGTTCCAGCGGTGGAAAGAGCGCCAGCTTGCCGTTGTGATACACCACCTTCCCGCCCACTTTGCCGCTGTCCTCCTTCTTTTTGCCGTGGATGCGGATGCGGTCGCTGGTGGTCACCCGCAGTTCGTCAAACATGTCTTTCTGCTTCGGATTCAGTTTCACCGCCTTCATCGTGGCGCAGAAGGGAAAATCCGCATCCTTCGGCGTGATCTTGGGCGGAGGGTCTTTTGTGCGCGTGCCAGCAGCGGCCCCGGCCTGTTTGAAATAGGCCTGGTCCGCCGCAGAAAAGGAGGCGGCTTTCAGGGTGAAGCTCTGACCGTCTTCGCGTTTGATCGTCACACTGTCAGCGCTGACCGCCATGAGTTCGCCACGGAGAACACGGCCGCTGGAGTCGGTGAAGTTTCGCACCTCCGCGGCAAGCACAAGGGCGGTTGAAAGACAGTAGATGACCGGGCCGGCGCACAGATGATGCAGTTTCATGGGTTGCTGAAAATGTTGAACTTCATTCCTCGTCTGAATTCACCAGCAGACGTTCGACTTGAATCGTTCCTGCTGACCATCGATAGGGTGCCTCTGATTTTGCCGTATAGCGCCCGAGTATCTTGCCATCCCTTTTGGACAACCCTTCAATGCGGGCAATGTCCTTTTCATTGAGTTTGGTCAAATCCAGCCACACTCCATCCATCCATCGTTTCTTCAAAGCGCTTTCGCGGCTGCAACAAACATACTGCTGCTTGAAGTCCATCACAAGGGTGCCTTCGATGGCAATCAGCTTCCCGTCATATTGTTCGGGCCTCGCAATGACTGCAAACATGGAACAGCGAAGACCCTCTGGCATCAGCGGCGCATCAGGTGCCACGAAACTGAGTGCCTGCTTTTCATTCTCGCCAGCCAGGGCATCCGGAGCTGGGCGGGAAATAAAAAGGCCCAGACAGACCATCATGCAAAGGATGGCGGGCCTGCTGCCAAATGAATGTGTGTGAGTACTCATTTCCACAGGTCTCGCCATCCTTTGGGTGCTGGAGGCAGTGTTCGAGTTCCATCCGGGTTGGTTTGCATATGGGGAAGGTTCCAGCCTTCATCCTGACTGCCATATTTGCAGTCATCCTCGCTGAACAAGTCTTTTCCTTGCGTGCTCCAGATGCCAACTTTTTCATCACCACACCCCTCACAAGGAGCATCCGTCGGAGTACACCCCCTGTCGTTGCCTGTTGTCTCCGTCGTATAAACGGTTCCGTCCGGCTTTTTGCAAACGAGTCCGCAACGCTCCTTGTTGTCCTTTTTGGTTTTATCAATTGCATTCTTTCCTGCTTCCTGGCCCGCTTTCTCAACCGGATCAGTCACATCGGTCGCGCGTCCGGGACATTGTTTATAATCGGGGTGTTCAGGAACAGGGCTTGGCCGCCACGGATCCCATTCGTCAAGACCAAGCAGATCCACCCAGTTGATCATGTTGTTCGCTGAAGCCCGGTAGATGTTGAACCCGCCATGTATTCCGATGGGATCCTTGCAGCTCCATCTTCCGAGCGCTGGCAGGTAGTAGCGGTAGCCGTAGTTCATCCATCCGGTTTCCACGTCCTCGAACTGTCCTTGGAACGCAAACTCCATCGCGCACTCGCTGGCGCTGCGCACCGTGAAGTCGGGATTGAGGACCGTGCGCAGGCCGAAGGCGCTGAACTGGTAGCGCTCGGTCACATCACCGTTCTCATCGGTGACCGCCGCCGGGCTGAAGTAGTCCATCAGGATGTAGCGGCTTTCATTGAGCGTCGTG
>DAORHS010000475.1:0-4364 GCA_035438165.1 Prosthecobacter sp. | reverse complement strand
CGACGAAAGTCAAAGAAGGCCAGGACTTCTTCCCGCTCTCCGTTGAGTACAAGGAAAAAGCCTCCGCCGCAGGCCGCTTCCCCGGCGGTTACTTCAAGCGCGAAGGCCGTCCGACCGAAAAGGAAATCCTCACCTGCCGCATGACGGACCGCCCGCTGCGTCCGCTCTTCCCGAAAGGCTACTACTACGACACCCAGGTCGTCGCCATCCTGCTCAGCGCAGACGGCCAGAACGATCCGGACATCTGCGCCATGAACGGCGCCTCCGCCGCTCTCTGCGTCTCCGACATTCCCTTCGCCGGTCCTGTCGGTGCCGTGCGCATCGGCCGCATCAACGGTGAGTTCGTCGTGAATCCGACACAGAGCCAGCGCCTCGAAAGCGAACTGGACCTCGTGTATGTCGGCAATAAGACCGAAGTCGTCATGATCGAAGGCGCTGCCAACGAACTGCCCGAAGCTGAGTTCGTCAAAGCCCTCCATTTCGCACAAGCCGAAGTCGCCAAGATCGTCGCTGCCCAGGAGGAGCTCACGAAGCTCGCCGGCAAGCCGAAGCGCGAAGTGCCGCTCATGCTGGTGAAGGACGAGCTTCTCGAAATCGCCTACGCCGTCGCCGGCGACCGCATCGAAGGTGCCCTCTACACGCCGTCCAAGGTGGCTCGCGGCAAAGCCGTCGGTGCTCTGAAAGACGAAGTCGCCGAGGCCATCAAGGCCAAGTTCCCAGAAGCCACCGGCTTCGAAGTGAGCCAGGCCTTCGACTACCTGCAGAAGAAAGCCTTCCGCATCTCCATCCTCGACAAGAAGAACCGTTGCGACGGCCGCGGCATCGACCAGATCCGCCAGCTTTCCGGTGAAGCTTCGGTGCTTCCCCGCACGCATGGCTCCGCCAGCTTCACCCGCGGCGAAACGATGGCCCTTTCCATCGCCACCCTTGCTCCGGCGGACGAAGCCCAGGAAATGGACACCTACGCCGGTGGCCCAGAATCGAAGCGCTTCATCCTGCACTACAACTTCCCTCCGTTCTCTGTCGGTGAAACCGGCCGCTTCGGTGGTCAGAATCGTCGTGAAATCGGTCACGGTGCCCTCGCCGAGCGCTCCATCGAGCCGGTCATCCCGGCAAAGGAAGACTTCCCCTACGCCATCCGCGTGAGCAGCGAAGTCATGGAGTCCAACGGTTCCACCTCGATGGCCTCCGTCTGCTCCGGCGTCATGGCCCTCCTCGACGCCGGTGTGCCGATCAAGCGCCCTGTCGGCGGCATCAGCGTCGGTCTCGTCACTGAGTTTGAAGGCGACAACATGAAGCGCTACCTCACGATGCTCGACATCATCGGCAGCGAAGACCACTTCGGCGACATGGACTTCAAACTCTGCGGCACCACCGAAGGCGTCACCGGCTACCAGCTTGACCTCAAGCTCCCCGGCCTCCCGCTGAGCATCCTTGAGGAAGCCATCGTCAAGGCCAAGGAAGGCCGCACCCAGGTGCTCGCCGCCATGGCCCAGGCCATCGCTGAAGTGAAGCCGCTGAGCCCCTACGCTCCGCGCATCGAGATCATCAAGATCAACCCCGACAAGATCGGCGAGCTCATCGGCCCCGGCGGCAAGAACATCAAGGCCATCCAGGCCGAGTCCGGCGCGGAGATCAGCATCGAGGACGACGGCACGGTGTACGTCTATGCCAGCCGCAAGGAAGGCATCGAACGCGCGATCGAAATGATCGCCGGCACCTCGCAGGAAATCGAAGTCGGCAAGACTTATACCGGCAAGGTCGTCAGCACGACGAACTTCGGTGCCTTCATGAACCTCGGTGGCAAGAAAGACGGACTGATCCACATCAGCGAACTCGCCGACTTCCGCGTCAACCGCACGGAAGACGTCGTCAAGACCGGCGACATCGTGACCGCCAAGTGCGTGGGCATTGACGAGAAAGGCCGCATCAAGATGAGCCGCAAGGCCGCGATGAAGGAAAAAGACGCCGCTGCCGCCGCTGGCGAAGCCGCTCCTGCCGAAGACGTGGGCTGATCCTCATCTGCCACATAATCCCAACCACGAAGGGGCCGCGCTGAGCGGCCCCTTTTTTTGGTGAGATCGATTGAGGAAGGACTTGCGCCCGGGGTTGCGTTCTGAGAAAAACATCTTCAACCAAACCTACGCATCATGAACTCACGCCGCACTTTCATCGCCCAGTCCGCCTTCGCGTTCACCGCCTTGTCCGCCAGCCGTGTCATGGGGGCGAATGAGAAGATCCGCATCGCCTCGATTGGATTGGGAGGGCAGGGGAATGGCAACGCGAGTCGCATGGCGAAGGTGCCGGGCGTGGAGATCGCCTATCTCTGCGATCCAGACACGAAGGCCCTGGAACGTGCGCAGAAGGCGTATCCGAACGCGAAGATCACGCAGGATCTGCGCAAGGTCATGGAGGACAAGAGCATCGACGCCGTGGTCGTCTCGACGTGCAATCACTGGCATGTGCTGGCTTCGATCTGGGCGATTCAGGCGGGGAAGGATGTTTACGTCGAGAAGCCGATTTCCCACAACATCTGGGAAGGCCGCAAGCTGGTCGAGGCCGCGCGGAAGTACAACCGCATCGTGCAAGGCGGCACGCAGCAGCGCAGCGATCCGTTGCAGGATGAGATCAAGGCTTTCTTGGACGCGGGAACGATCGGCAAGATCAAGTATGTGCGCTGCAATCACTACAGCCTGCGCAACACCATCGGTAAAATCGACCAGCCGCTCACGCCGCCGGAAACGGTGAACTATGACCTGTGGCTTGGCCCGGCGAAGGACGAGCCGATCTACCGCGAGAAGCTGCACTACGACTGGCATTGGGACTGGAACACCGGCAACGGAGAGATGGGCAACTGGGGTCCGCACATCCTCGATGACCTGCGCAACGTCGTCTTTCGTGACAAGGTGCCGCTGCCAAAGCGCGTGATCGCCGGCGGCGGTCGATTCGCGTGGAATGACGCGGGCGAGACGCCGAACACGCACTTCGCCTACATGGACACGGGTGACATCCCGGTGATCGTCGATTTCCACAACCTGCCGCGCCAGAAGGGCGTCAAGGCGCCGGACGTGTATCTGCGCCGCCGCACGGGTGCCTTCCTGATCATCGAGTGCGAAGGCGGTTACTACACCGGCAGTCGCGGCGGTGGCACGGCCTATGACGCCGAGGGCAAGAAACTGCACACCTTCAAAGGCGACGGCGGCAAGACGCACGCGGCCAATTTCATCGCCGCGCTGCGCAGTCGCAAATCGAGCGATCTGAAGGCCGAGATCGAGGACATCCACTATTCCAGCGCGTGGTGTCACCTGGCCAACACCAGCTACCGCCTTGGGCAGAAGTATGTGCGCGAGCAGGCTGAGGCTGCGGTGAAGGATTTCCAGCCGTGGAACGATGTGATTGCCGATTTCCACGAGCATCTCGCTCACAACGAACTCGATGCCGCGACGCTCGACATCAAGATGGGACCCATGCTGGAGCTGGATGTCGCGAAGGAGACCTTCATCGGTGACACGGCCACACCGGAGGCGCTGGCGCTGCTCACGCGTGAGTATCGCCAGGGCTACGAGGTGCCGCAGGCCGTCTGATGTCTGCTATTGGCGCACGTAGCGGGCGACCATGAAGTTGTAGTAGGGCAGCCCGAAGTAGAGATACCAGTTGCGGTCGCCGTAGTTCTTGAGTTCGAACTCCGCCATCTCCTTGAGCGCGTCGTTGAGGAACTTGAGGCCGTTCTGCTGCCCGCCGTCATACTTTTCGTAGAATCCGGCCTTCGATTTGTTCATCGGATCATTGGGGTCCGCTTTCGATTTGGCCCAGTAGAGGCCCGCGATGGCGCTGAAGCCGCCGGCGGTGTCGGCGAGTTCTTCGAGGCGTTTGGTTTTCAGCTCGGTCTGCTTGAGCACGACGTAGTTGCCTTCGAGGTGCGCCCTGGCCTTGTTGATCTTGTCCTGCAGGCTCATGAAGGCCACGCGCTGGTCGAGCTTCAGTTTGAAGTCGTCGAGAGCGTGTGAAGGGAGCTGTGGCAGGCCGGGCGGATCAAAATCCGGCTGCAGGAATTTTTCACGCGGATCGATGATCTCGAAGGCTTCGAGCAGGTTCAGCGCGGTTTGCAGCACGCCGGCGACATTGAGGCCGGGATTCTTCAGGCCGCGATCCTTCAAGGCGCTGAAGTCGTAGGGCGTGTTGAAGTCCACCTTCTCGTTGGTGAGTGTCTTGATCGCGTCGGCGAGTTCTTTGAACTTGTCGATGTTCTGCTGAATCTGTTCGGCGTGTCGAGGATCACGTTGATCCTCCGCCACAGGTTTGGGGCGCAGGTCGATGTTTTCCGGCTCCTGGGCGCCCACCGTCAGCGTCGCGAGAAGGGCGAT
>DAORHS010000474.1:0-4364 GCA_035438165.1 Prosthecobacter sp. | reverse complement strand
GCATCTTTGAAGCGCAACGGGAAAACTTCAGCCCGAAGCGGAAGCGAGGGGCCAAACGTATCAGCGAATTCACCCAGCCGTTTTACTCGTTGCGCCAGCTTCGCAAGACTCCCGTCGGCTGAATTCGTCCTTAGCACCGATGGCGCCAACCAGGCTTGCCACCCTCGAGAAAGTGCTGCGCTACATGGTCGGGTCCAAGCGGCGCAGTCCGGACAGGGGAGGTGATTTCCGCTGTGAAAAAAGGGGGCAAAAAGCCGCCTTCCGCATTTGCACTCGCAGGGAAAGGGCGCATTCTCCCCGCCCCCCCCTCATGAGTGCTACATTGCCGTACCGCGCCAACGCGGATTTCCTCGAGTCCAAATACGTGGACTGGAAAAAAGATCCCGGTTCCGTCGAACCGCTGTGGTCATCGTTTTTCGAAGGTTTCGAACTGGGCATGGCCCGCCTCGCCACGAAAGCTGGAGAAGCGGCCGCCGGGGATGGATCCCCGCTGTCGGAAAAGACGCTGAACTTCCGCATGCGCGTGTCGAATGCGCTGTACAATTTCCGCGCCCTCGGCCACACCGCCTCGCATCTGGACCCGCTGGACAAGGAAGGGCCGGAGATCCCCGCGCTCACGCTGGCAGGCCTCGGGTTCACGGCGGACGAGCTCGAAGAGGAGGTGCAGACGCAGATGTTCCGCGATGGCCGGCCGATGAAGCTCAAGACGATGCTGGCGGAGCTGCGCCGCATCTACTGCGGACGCACGGGCTTTGAGTTCATGCACATTCATCATCTGGAGGTGCGTGCCTGGCTGCTGGAGCACATCGAGGCGCGTGATCTCGACGCGAAACCGCCGGTCAAAGATCAGATCAATGCGCTGCGCTGGCTGCTGGAGGCGGAATCGTTCGAACGTTTCCTGCATCGTCGCTTCGTCGGTCAGAAGCGGTTCTCCGTCGAAGGGGGCGAGTCGATGCTCGTGGCGCTGGAGACCATTCTCGAATGCATGCCGGCTCAGGGCGGCAAGGAAATCGTCATGGGCATGGCGCACCGCGGCCGCCTCAGCGTGCTGGCAAATTTCCTGCGCAAGCCGCTGGAATACCTCTTCTACGAGTTCAGCGAGAACTATGTGCCGAACATGGTCAGCGGCGATGGTGACGTGAAGTACCACCTGGGTTTTGAAACCGTGCGCCAGACCAGCGGCGGAGATTCCATCGGCGTGATGCTCGCGCCGAACCCGAGCCATCTCGAAGCCGTCGATCCCGTCGTCGAAGGCATGGCCCGTGCCCGCCAGCGCGCGCTGGGCGACACGAAGGACCGCAAAAAAGTCATCCCCGTGCTCATCCACGGTGACGCGGCCTTTGCCGGCCAGGGACTCGTCGCGGAAGTGCTCAATCTCTCGCAGCTTCCCGGCTACCAGACCGGCGGCACGATCCACGTCATCGTGAACAACCAGATCGGCTTCACCACGATGCCGGAGGACGCCCGCAGCTCGCATTATTGCACCGACGTGGCGAAGATGATCGAAGCGCCGGTCTTCCATGTGAACGGCGACTGTCCAATGGAAGTGATGAACGCGACGAAGCTCGCCTTCGAATTCCGCCAGACCTTCGGCCGCGACGTGATCCTCGACATCGTCTGCTACCGCCGCCACGGCCACAATGAAACGGACGAGCCCGGCTTCACGCAGCCGAACATGGCGCGTGCGATCGCCGAGCATCCCTCCACCGCGACGTTGTTCCGTCTTGATCTCGCCGCGAACGGCGTGCTGGACGAAGCCGGTGCGGCCGCTCTTCAGCGCGAGCTGGAAGACGATCTCGAACAAGGTCTGACCAGCCTGTCGGACCGCGACAAACATGCCGACGGCGGCAATCCGTTCGAAGGCAGCATGGCCACGCCGCAGGCGGACTATGATTACAATCCGATTCCGACGGGCGTCGAACTCGACAAGCTCAAGACCATCGGCGAGCGCCTGCTGGAAGTGCCGGAGGGCTTCCGGCTGCATCCCACCATTTCCAAACGTTTCCTCGCGGCGCGCAAGAAAGCCATTACGGCCGGTGAAGGCATCGACTGGGCCTATGCCGAGTCCCTGGCCTTTGGAACGCTGCTCACGGAGAATCATGGCGTGCGTCTCAGCGGCCAGGACTGCCGCCGCGGCACCTTCAGCCAGCGGCACTCCGTGTTTTACGACACCGAAACACGCGAGCGCCACATCCCGCTGAACAATCTCTCCGCCGACCAGGGGCGCTACTGCGTTTACAACAGCCTGCTCTCCGAGGCGGCGGTGCTCGGGTTTGATTACGGCTACTCGCTGCTCACCAGCAACCTGCTCGTCTGCTGGGAGGCGCAGTTCGGCGACTTCGTGAACG
The DNA here is from genome assembly GCA_035438165.1 of Prosthecobacter sp. GTDB lineage: Bacteria > Verrucomicrobiota > Verrucomicrobiia > Verrucomicrobiales > Verrucomicrobiaceae > Prosthecobacter. The sequence goes on along the minus strand of DAORHS010000474.1, from coordinate 2,016 downwards.
GTGCGCAGGTGATCATCGACCAGTTCATCGCCAGCGCGGAAAGCAAGTGGCAGCGCCCGAGCCACATCACGCTGCTGCTGCCGCACGGCTACGAAGGCCAGGGGCCGGAGCACTCCAGCGCGCGCTTGGAGCGCTTCCTGCAGCTCTGCGCCGGCGGCAACATGCAGGTGTGCAATTTCAGCACGCCCGCGCAGTACTTCCACGCGCTGCGCCGCCAGCTCAAGCGCAGCACGCGCAAGCCGCTGATCGTCATGACGCCGAAGAGCCTGCTGCGTCACCCGAAATGCGTCTCGAAGCTCAGTGACATGGCCGAAGGCACCACCTTCAAGGAAGTGCTCGACGACGATCATCTCACGGTCTCACCCGACCGCGTCACGCGCCTCATTCTTTGCAGCGGCAAGGTGTATTACGACCTGCTCGAATTCCGCGAGGAGCACAAAATCAAAAACGCCGCCATCATCCGCATCGAGCAGCTCTACCCGCTGAACTACGAGATGCTGAAGGGGATCGTGGCCAAATATCCGCGGGCGCAGAAAAAGTGGATCTGGTGCCAGGAGGAGCCGCGCAACATGGGCGCCTTCTATTACATCCGTCCGCGTCTCGAGGAACTCTCCAATCACAAGGTGCGCTACGCCGGCCGCGAGCGCAGTTCCAGCCCCGCCGCCGGCTCGAAGGCCATTCACACCCTCGAACAGGAAAATCTGGTCGAGGCGGCGTTCAGCGTGTGATTCCTGCGTTCCAAGATTTTCCCCCAACACCCCGTCATGCCCTCAGACATCAAAATACCCGCACTCGGTGAATCCATCGCCGGAGGCCAGATCGCCAAATGGCACTTCAAAGAAGGTGACCACGTCAAGACCGGCGACGTTCTGCTCACGCTCGAAACCGACAAGGTCGCTGCTGAAGTCACCGCTGAAGCCAGCGGTGCGCTGCACATCGGCAAGCAGGCCGGTGAAGATGTCGAAGTGGGCGCTGTGGTTGGCCAGATCGATGAAACTGCGGCCGCACCTGCGGCGAAGGCCGAGGCTCCCAAGCCCGCTCCTGCTCCCGCCCCCAAAGCCGAGCCGGAAAAACCTGCGAACGTCACGGAGTTCAAAGTGGTTCCCAAGCCTGAACCGGCCGCCGCACCGGCTGCGAAGTCTACCTCAGCCCCTGAAGGCCGTGTCACGCGCAAGAAGATGAGCCCGCTGCGCAAGAAGATCGCCGACCAGCTCGTCAGCGCCCAGCGCACCGCCGCGATTCTGACCACGTTCAATGAATGTGACATGAGCAACGTCATGGCGCTGCGTTCGAAGCTGCAGGACAGCTTTGTCGCGAAGAACGGCGTGAAGCTTGGCTTCATGAGCTTCTTCATCAAAGCCGTGGTCGAAGCGCTCAAGGCCGTGCCTCAGGTCAATGTGCGCGTGGAGGGTGACGAGATCGTGCAGCAGCATTTCTTCGACATCGGGGTCGCCGTCGGAACCGAGCGCGGCCTGATCGTGCCCGTGCTGCGTGATGCGGACCAGAAGTCCTTTGCCGAGCTTGAGAAGGACATCCTCGCCTACGCGGCGAAGGCCAAGGAAGGCAAGATTCAGGTCAGCGACCTCACAGGCGGTGTCTTCACGATCTCCAACGGCGGCGTTTACGGCTCCCTGCTGAGCACGCCGATCATCAATCCGCCGCAGAGTGCGATCCTTGGCATGCACAGCATTCAGCAGCGTCCGGTGGCCGTGGCCGGCCAGGTGGTCATTCGTCCGATGATGTACCTCGCCCTGAGCTACGATCACCGGGTGGTTGACGGCAAGGAGGCGGTGTCCTTCCTGATTCGCGTGAAAGACTGCATCGAAAATCCCGCGAGAATGCTGGTGGGAGCGTAATTCATGCAGGCGCAGATTATTGCTGAACAAAGCGGTTGGCGCGCGTTCTCACTGACACATTGATTGAAGCTAGTTAATGGCACTCGACACATCCAGCACGACCCCAGTCCACGAGGCGCATGCGCCGAAAGGCTGGGGCGTGTGGCTGCGAAACAAATTT
>DAORHS010000473.1:0-4365 GCA_035438165.1 Prosthecobacter sp. | reverse complement strand
GAGCAGGTTCGCGTGTAGTCGGGCGCGTTGAGCACGCCATTCGCCACGACGAGGTTCGAAGTGCAGCCAGATTTGAAGCCACCGAGGTTCGAGGTGCCGCTCATGCTGTCGAGATCGTAAAAGCCGGCCGCGCCGCTGCGGTAGGTGAGCAGGTGTTCGCTGGCGATGATGGTGTTGCAGCCATAGGTGCGGTTGAGCCGCCACGGTTCCATTTTTTCGGTGAGCGGGTTTCTCACGAGATGCGGCTCACCGGTGAGCAGGCTGAAAGCGCCGCCGGAGCTGCTGTAGGAATTCGCGCCGGTGAGGATGAGTTCGTTGTGCAGGATGCAGGGACCGGTGTAAACGCGCTTCAGATCCTGCCAGCGCACGCGGCCCGTCTTGCCCTCGTAGGCGATCATGCCATCACCGACTTCCGTGGAAAGACGGTCGCTCGCCTTGGCTCCGGCTTGCAGCAAAACATCATGCTCCTTCGAATAGCCGAGCCAGGTGCCGAAGATGTCTTTCTCCTGCTGCCACAGCACCTTGCCCGTGCGAGCATCGAGGACGACCACACGGTAGTCCTTGGGCAGGTCCTGCCCGCGTCGCTCCAGCAGGTTTTCGGCATGGGAGGTGAGCTTGTCGAGGCAGTAGATGCGGCCGTTGCCCGCGACGATGCCGTTGTGCAGAAAACTGTGCCGCGCCTTCACACGCCAGAGCAGCCTGCCGCTGTGACGGTCAAACACGGCGAGGCCGGCGCTGGCGGAATAGTCCTCGATGGGCGCGGCGGCGCGGCTTTTGCTAGCGCCCACCTGCAGGCTGAAATGTGCAAAGTCATCGCCACCGATGAGCAGATCGTTCAAAACGCCAATGAAGGCCCACTGCGCGGAATCTTGGGCATCCTCGCGCAGCTTGATCGTCTTTTGCAGCTCGCCGCTGCGTGCGTCGAGCATCCGGCACTCGCCTTTGAGCGCCACATACACCGCGTCCTCGGTGGCGATGTAATTGGTGCCACGACCGTTAGCGCCGGGGATGTGCTTTTGGTTGTACTCGGTGCTCAGCGGCGTGTCTTCGTAGGTTTCGTTGTAGTAGATGCCGAAGGTGCCGAGGTCTTTGAAGTCGTGGTTCCAAATCACCCGACCGGTGTAAACATCGCGCGCACTGATGCTGTGCATGCCCTCGATGAAGAGCCGGCCGCCCACCACCTGCTCGGGCGGGCCGTGACCGTGACGTGGAAGGACGTCCATGTTCGAACTGCCGCCGAACCACAGCACGCCGAGCGGCGCCCGCACGCGGTCGTCGTCGGATTTCACCGTGTTGCCGATGTCGCCATACTGATGCGTCCAGTCCGCCGCGCCGGGCAGAGCGCCTGCGCGGATGATGAGCTGGTCAGCACCGATCTTTTCGACCTGCGCATTCTCCAGCCCGTCCGCATCCGCCGTGCCATGGCAGAACAGCACGCCGCCATAGGGGCGCACGGAAGCATAGACTGCGGGAAGGTGCGCGTTCGGCGTGATGACGAGGTGCGCGAAATAAGGCGGAGCCTGAAACGACAGCGCGTCCCCTGCGTGGAAGGTGATCCGCGTGCCGTAAACGCCGCGCGCATCGTAGTCGCGGCGCAGGTCATCGACTTTCTCGACATCCGGCTCCACCACGGTGAGCTGCATTTTCGATTGAACCAGCAGCGCGTCGATCAAGGCGCGTTCCTCCGTGCCGAAGATCAACGCATGGCCTTCTTTGTCCCCTGCCCTCTCCAGCAAAGTCTGCGCGAGCTTGGCGGCTTCAGCAGGCGCTGCGGCGAGCTTTTGCGGCTTCGATTCGAGACGTCCGATGCCTTTGCCAGCACCATAGACCTGAATGCGCCCATCGAGCGTCACCGCGATCAGCTTGCCGTTCGCGGCGAGCAGCCGGCGAATCTCGCCCTTCACCGGCAGGCTCCACTCCACGGCGGGTTTGTCGGTCAAAGTGATCGCACTGAGGCTGCTTTTGCCAGCGGCGTAGAGATGATCGCCCGCCTTGATGAGATCGCCTGAGCCGTCGGCCTTCACCTCCCAGAACACTTTTTCGCTCGTGCCTAGTTCGCGCACTTTTTCCGCGTCGGAGTCGTAGAGACGGCCGCCATCGATGACCGGTTCGTTCATCGTGGATTTGCCCGCGACGCCGGTTTTCAGGTCGTAAACGCGAACACCGCGTTCACGCGTGTGGACGTAGAAATACTTGTCGCCCGACGCCACGAAGGTGCCGCCGTTGCCTTTGCCGCCGTCGTTGAGATGGAAGTACTTCATGGCGCCCGTCGCCAGATCAAAACCGGCGGGCACGGAGCGTCCTCCCGGCACGAGCAGCGTGTCCGCCGTGGCCACCATGGCTCCCTGCGGTGCGACGCCGGCGAAGGCCGATGCACTGTGCGGCTGCTTGATGAAATCCGCACCCGTGCCGTCATTCACCCACACGATTTTGCCCGTCTCCGCATCCAGCGCGTAGAGAAACGTGCCCATGAACGGCCAGATGCTCGCGGCGAAGAATACCTTCCCATCACGAATCACCGGCCCGCCCCGTGCGGGCCATGCGGAGACGAGGCGACGATTCCCGAGCGCCTTCCTTTCCGACGGTGCTCCGTGGAAGGACCACACCTTCGTGCCGTCCTCCGCGTTCACGCAGTAGAGATGCCCGTCGTCGCTGGTGAAATAGACCTTTCCCTCCCAGCACACCGGCGGCAGACGCACCGGCCCACCGGTGAAAAAGCTCCACAGCTCCGCGCCCGTGTTCAAATCCAGCGCCACCACCTTGTCGGCATCGTTGAAGCCGATGAACATCCTGTTCCCGATCACGACGGGCTCAAAAACCCGGTCATAGGGCATCAGATCGTGATTCAGCGGGTCATCCCACACCTGCTCGCGCGGCGAATACACGCGCTCCCATTCGAGCTGGAGCTTCGCGGGCAGCTCCTCCGGCGAAGACGCCGTCCGTCCCGCGTCGAAACGCCACATCGGCCAGTCTGCGGCGGAGGCAGTGATGGAAATCAGGGAAAGCAGACCGACGGATAATTTCATGGGGCAGACTCAACGGGAACAGCACGGCAATATTGCCCGTCCCCGCCCGTTTCATCGCCATGCGCCGCTTGTTGTTTCTCTTCCTGTCATGCCTCACCCTGAATGCAACGGCCGCCCAGCCTCCGAACATCGTCTTCATCATGCTCGACAACGTCGGGCAGGAGTGGTTCGGCTGCTACGGAAGCGAGGAGGGCTGCACGCCGCAGATCGACCGGCTGGCCAGCACCGGCATGCGTGTGGAGCACTGCTACACGCCGTCGGTGTGCGGGCCGAGCCGCACGGTGCTGCTCACGGGGCGTTACCCGCACAGCACGGGCTTCCGGCTGCATCACGATGCGGCACTCTACAGCGGTGGCGGGCTGGATCCGAAGCGCGAGATTCTGTTTCCGCGTCTGTTTCGCGACGCCGGCTACACCACCTGCATCGCGGGCAAATGGCAGGTGAACAATCTCTATGACGAACCGGATGTGCTCACGGCGCACGGATTCGACGAGCAACTCGTCTGGCCTGGCAGTCTCGACACGAACAAGGTCAAAGGCACCGACCTCGCGAAGTACTGGGACGCGGTGAAGCGCGAGGACGCGCCGGAGACGACCGCCTACATCCAGAACATCGAAAGCCGCTACTGGGATCCCGTTTTCCTGCGCAACGACAAGCGCGAGGAGCATCCCGGCAAGTTCGGCCCGGACATCACGCAGGAGTTCGTTTTCGACTTCCTGAAGCGGCATCGCGGGAAGCCTTTCATGCTCTACTACCCGATGGTGCTCACGCACGGCGCCACCTTCACCGTGCCCGTCGTGCCCACGCCGGATCACATGGAGAAGGGCCTGTCGCATGAGGAGATGTTTGCCAACATGCTGCGCTACGCGGACAAGCTGGTCGGCCAGTTCGTCGCCGAACTCGACAAGCTCGGCCTGCGCGAGAACACGATCGTCTTCGTCGCCAGCGACAACGGCACCGAGAAAAGCTTCCATGCACGCCGCAACGGCCGCGAAGTGACCGGCGGCCTCTACACGCTGACCGAGGCCGGCAGCGATGTCGTGCTGCTGGCGAACTGCCCCAAGCTCGTCCCCGCCGGCCGCGTGCTGCCGCTTGCCGACTTCACCGATCTCTATCCGACCTTCTGTGAACTCGCCGAAGTGCCGCTTTCGCCGAAGCACAAGCCCGACGGCAAATCCTTCGCCCAGTTCCTGCTCGGCAAGACCGACACGGCACCGCGCGAGTGGATTCTCAACGAGTACGACAAGGACCGCGTCGTGCGGGACACGCAGTTCAAGCTCTACAGCGACGGCCGCTTCTTCGATGCAAACGCCGACCCCGCCGAGCAGCACGACCTTGC
>DAORHS010000472.1:0-4376 GCA_035438165.1 Prosthecobacter sp. | reverse complement strand
GCAGCCACGCGACAAGGATGAGCGTGCCTGCTATGTGGTTTACCGCAGAGCCGAGCAGGACGTGTGGTGGCGTAGAATTCCGTATGACATCGCGTCAGCACAGAAAGCCATCATTGGAGCAGGTTTGCCGGGCAAGTATGCCCATCGTCTTTTCTTCGGGCAATAGCTCTGGGTTGGAAATGGGTCACTCGCTGGTTTTCGCCATCCCCTCCAATTCCTCCCGCACTCGTTTCATCAGCTCCGGCGGTCCCAGCACCTTCGCCTTGCTGCCCCAGCTCAGCACCCAGCGGGTGATTTCCTCCAGGCCTGACAGGTCCGCCTGAAACTCAATGACACTGCCATCGGGCTTGAGTTTGCGGATGGCTTGCGTGGAGTGCCACTGGCGCTCGGCCACCACGCGGGCGGCGTAGCCTTCAAAGCGGATGTGCACCTCGTGCTTGCGCTTCTCTTCAGCCGCGTAGCTCCACACGCCGAAGCCGCCACCGAGATGATCCCTTGCATTGAAGCGTGGATCACGCACGAACTTCGTCCTCAGCATCGTCAGGTTCGTGATGCGTTGCAGGGCAAAGGTTCGCACCGCTTTCCGCGCCGGGTCGTAGGCCAGCAAATACCAACCGTGCTCGATCTGGCCCACATGATACGGATGCACCGTGCGCTGCTCCGGCTTGTTGCCGTTGAGCTTGTGATAATCAAAGTTCACCTCCCGGTTGGCCCGCACCGCATCCAGCAGATCACCAAAGAGCGCCACATCTGCCGGTAGCACACCCGATGCCTTCACTGAGAAAGCCTCGTCCAGCTCATGCCACTCGATGGAAATCTCACCGGGGCATGCTTCAGCGATCTTGCGGAAGCTCTCGCTCAGCATGCGCTCCAGCCGCGTTCCGCGCAGCGGTTCCAAAGCATGACGTGCCAGGAACAAAGCCACCAGGTCATTGCGCGAGAGATGCAGCATGGGGAACTCATGCACTGGCCGCGTGTAGTAGTAGCCATGCTTGAGCTGATCATACTCCAGCGGCAGATCCAACTGGTCCCGCATGAAGTGATGTCGCGCTGGATTGTCTTGGGCGTCACCTCGATCTCTGCCGCTAGGGTCGAGCAGTTGGGATGTTTGCCTGTCTGCACGAACTTGTGGATTTCCAGCACCCGCCACATCGCGACCCGACTGGTGCCTTTGCGGATGACCGAGGCGGGAAGGGGATCTTTGGTTCGTGATCTTCGGGAGGAGGCTGCTTTGGACATGTGAGCTAAAGAAATACCGCAGAAACTTCATCTGTCGCCCCGCAAATGTCCGACCCCCTATGCGAGGATGCGTGTGTTCAGACCACACATGCTCTCCGACTTTCTCGCTCAACTCCAACCCTTGCTCGGCAGCACGACCACTCCGGTCATCCTGCTGGAAGGTACCCGCCAGCTTCCTGCCGAGAAACGGCAGGCGCTCGCTGATGTGGGGCAGCGTCTGGCCAAGGCCTTTCCTCAGGCCGTGTTCCGCAGTGGCAATGCCACCGGCACCGATGAAGCTTTTGCGGCAGGCGTCGCCACCGTTCCGGGTGCAAAGCTGCAACTCGTTCTGCCCACACCCGGCATGGGTCGTTCCCGTCGTCCCGCTTCCGCCAACTGTCTGGCCCTGGACGATCTGCCCTTGGAAGAGCGCCACCATCTTGCTCGCGAATCTTTTGCCGCATCGCCCGAGAATCATCGGCTCTTCGATCTCTACCTGCGAGGTCAGTCCGGCAATCCCGCCTATGCCAAGGCCCAGTATCTGGTGCGCGATGCCTTGAAAGTCTTCGGCAGTCCCGCGTTGAAGCTCGCGCCCGCGACCGTGGCACTGTTCTTCATCAACAACATCGGTCCCACCAGTGGCGGCACCGCCCACACCATCCGCCTCTGCGAGCGCCAGGAAGTGCCCGTCTTCACCCAGCGCGACTGGTTGGCATAAGCCTCTCACCATTCACCACTCCACGCTCTTTGTTTCCGACCCCTCCACATCCCATGGCCCTTCTCCCCTCAGGCATTCATTTTTGCATCAACAGCAAGCCGCTCGATGACCTGCTTCACCAAGCGGGCAGCGGCAGCGGTCTGCATATTCCGGACGTGCGCATGATTCATGGCACGGACGACCTGCGCCGCTACATGCGCCTGATGTGGCTGCTGCCATTGGGGGCGGACTGCGCGACTTCTCCCGAGCTGAATGCGCTCTCGTTGCCAGTGCCCGCGGATTTAACGATTGTGGACAGCGGCTACACCTTCCACCGCCTGCCAGAGCACCTCGACGAGCGTGACCGTCAGGCATTGGCGCTGTTTTGGCAAAACCCGCGCTGCCAGGCCTACCTGGAGCAGCAGATGGAGAAGGTGCGTCCAGTGCGAAGAATCTTGCTCGAATTTCTCGAACCGGAGGACTCCCTCATCAGGCAGTGGTTTCCCGTGCCACCACCGCCGCCACGATCTGGTCCACCACTCACGCAGGCGGAAAAGGCCGCCAAACTGAACGCTGCCAGGGCCGAGCTGATCGCCGCTGTGGAGGAGGAAATGGCCGAAGAGGCCGCCAAGTCACCGACTCCTAACCCCTAGCCGACAACCCACCACACCAGTCCCATGAACCCAAACCTCACCGAAATCGCTTACATTCTCGACCGCTCCGGTTCCATGCAACCCATGCAGGAGCCCGCCGTCGCCGCCTTCAATGACTTCATCAAATCCCAGCTCGACGTTCCTGGCGATGCGCGCCTGACGCTTATCCAGTTTGATGACGCTTACGAAGTCCCTGTGTCCGCCCAGCCCATTCAGGACGTTCCTCAACTCACAGCCGCCACTTACACACCCAGAGGAAGCACAGCCTTGCTCGATGCCATTGGCCGGACCATCAAAGAAACGGACCGCCGAATCAGTGCTCTTTCTGACATGGAGAAGCCCGGCAAAGTCATCCTCGCCATCTTCACCGATGGCATGGAAAACGCCTCCCAGGAATACACCATCAAGCACATCAGCGATCTCATCCGCCTCTACCGCGATCAGAAAGGCTGGGAGTTCCTCTTCCTCGCGGCCAATCAGGATGCCATCGCCAGCGGCACATCTATGCACATGGACGCCTCGCTGAGTGCCAATGTCAGTTTCAGCATGAAGGGTATCAGATCTACTGGTGGAGCCATGGCCCGCAAAGTGAGGGCTATGCGCATGAAGAGCGGTGGCAACATGGACGCTCAAGCCATGGAAGACGATGCCAAGTCCATGAATGACATTGTAAAGGAGGAAGAGCAAAAGCCATGAACCGCAGACGTCCGCTCTTTCAACGTCTCGTCCGCAAGGTCCCTCAGCAGGCCCCGCTCAAAGCCATAATAACGCCATCGCCCTTGAGCATCATGTCTGCATTCAATGTTCTTGGATGTCTCGTTGCGCTGCTTTCTGGATTCCTGGCCGTGGCGTCAGTCCTTGGCTCAGCAGCCGTCGCATGTCTGACCATCCAGTTCCGCAAGCAAACAGACCTTCTCATTTGATTCATCATGTGGCTCTGCACCCAACTTGGCTTCTTCTCCATCGTCCGCAAAGATGCGGACACCTTCCACATCCGTGCCCGCTGCCGGGAAGACCTGGAACAACTCGCGAAGGCGACAGGCGCAGGCAGTCCCGTCGCCTCATTCACGGGTTCGGATTATCCGTGGCGCATCCTTTGCCCTGCCGCTGATCTGCCCATGTTCATGAGTGCTCTGACCAGCAGCATCGACTACGGCAACTTTAAGAGCGCCATCGCCGCCAGTCCCACTCAGCGCCCCAAACTCTCCGCCTACCACGACATCCACCATCGGATGGTGGAATGGCAGCAAGAACACGACACCAGATGAAACACGAAACCTCCGTCCAGAATCTCCTATTCGATGTGGATCAAGTCCCCGTCGAAGCCGTCGTTGGCTCAAACGGCAACACTCGCCGCATCAGCATCCCCGGCAAAAAAGCCCTGGTGAACAAACGCACTGGTCTTGTCCTCGGCGTCGTCAGCCGTGATTACCGCGTCGTCACCAATCAGGAAGCGGTGAGCCTGGCTCGTGATGTCTGCGAGAAAGCCTTTCCTGGACTCTCACCGGTGGAATGGGAGGCCAAACGTGCCGCAGCCCCACGCACCCTGAGCTACGCCTTCATCGACCTCATGCACCGGACCCATGTGCTGAACTACTGGGACAACGAAATCAAGAAGGACGATCCCTTCACGCCCTTCCTGCGGGTGACCAACAGCTTCAATGGTGCCCGCGCCCTCCGGTTCGACATCGGCTTCATGCGCAAGCACTGCTCCAACGGCGTCATCTTTGAGGAAGAAGTCGCCACCATCAAAGCCTCACACAGCAAAGAGGCCCTGGCGCAATTGAAGATCGAGATCACCTCCCGCA
>DAORHS010000471.1:0-4389 GCA_035438165.1 Prosthecobacter sp. | reverse complement strand
ACTCGCCCAGCAGGCGGGTGAAGGAGCCAGCATGACTCGCGGCGGAGCCGCAGGCGGCATGGCACCCGCCACGGCGATGCCCGCAAAGAAAATGAAAGCCCAGGCCGGCCCGCAAGGCGGCACGAACCTCGACTTCCTCGCCAACGCCGCGCCAGTCATCTACAACCTCGTTCCTGACAAAGACGGCGTCGTGCGCATCGAGCGCAAAGCCCTTGGGGACCGCCAGCATGTGCAAATCTACGCCGAAGACCTGCACAACGCCTCCTGGCGCACACTCACACTGCCAGAGGTGCCAACGAAGTTTGCCGATCAGCGCCTCGCTCGAAATCTCGATCCCGTGAAGCCCTTCACCCAGAAAAAAGAGATCACCGTGCTCGACACCGGCAAGTCCCTCACCCTCGCCGATATCCTCACCAGCGAACTCGAAACCTACGACACCCTCGGCGGCATCCACTCGCTCTTCACCACACTCAGCGGCAACGGCCATCTGGCGGAGTTCGCATGGTTGCTGAACTGGCCGAACCTCAAAGACGACGAGAAACGCGCCAAATACGGCGAGTTCGCCTGCCACGAACTGAGCTTCTTCCTCTCCCGCAAAGACAAACCGTTCTTCGATCAAGTCATCAAGCCCTATCTCGCCAACAAGAAGGACAAGACCTTCATGGACGAGTTCCTCCTCGGCCTCGATCTTCAAAAACACCTCGCCCCCTGGGCCTATGCCCGCCTCAACGTCGTCGAGCGCATCCTTCTGGCACAGCGCATCGAAAACGAAGCACCCAACGCCGCGCGGCATGTGCGCGAGCTGTGGGAAATGATTCCGCCGAATCCCGAGGAAGCGGACAACTTGTTCGAAACAGCACTGAGAGGGCGAGCGATGGAAAAAGGAGACCCGGATGGTTTTGATAGGGCCGCCTACGAAGCTGCGGCGAAGTCACCGCCTCCACCACCCATGCTGCCCGTCCCGTCCCCGGTGCCCATGTCCCCTGCTGATTCTTTCGCCGCAGGCAGGCCCATGGCAGCCAATGGCCTTCCTGCCGCCGACAGTGCAGTGGCGCTGCGCCGTTCGGCAACAGTCGATGAACTGCGCAAGATGCCCGCACTAAAGGATGCCCAAGACAAAGACAATGACCGCAAGGAACTGGAATCTCTCGGAGTCGAGCGGCAGCGCGCCCTCGCCGGGCGAATGATGAAGGAAAAACTGGCCGAGCAGGAGCGGGACGGAGCCTTGGAGGCGAAGGGCACCACACTCGCTTACTTCGGCTATGCCGAAGTCCCGGCGATGCGCGGCGCGGTGCGTGCCTTCTACCGCGTCCTTGGTCCGACGAAGGAATGGGCGGAGAACAACTACTACAAGCTGCGCATCGACGAGCAGAACGCCGAACTCGTCACCGTGAACACCTTCTGGCGCGATTACGCCGCGTGGGTGGCCGCTGGATCGAAGGGCGGCTTCGTTTCATCGAATGTGGCCGAGGCGAGCCGCAACTTCACGGAGATGATGCTCGCGCTGGCGGTGCTCGATCTGCCTTTTGAAGCCGCGAAACACACCACGAAGGCCGACAATGGCCAGTTCACCTTCACGGCGGGTGGACCCGTCATTTTGTATCACAAGGAGATCAAACCCGCCGCGACCGAAAACAACGCGCAGGGCCAGCTTCTCGTGTCACAAAGCTTTTTCAGGCATGGCGACCGCTACCGGCAGGAAGGGAACGAGAAGTTCGAAAAATACGTCACCACCGAGTTCCTCACCGGCGCGACGTATGGCGCGAACATTGTCGTCACCAATCCGACCAGCAGTCCCGTGAAGGCTGTCGTGCTGCTGCAGATCCCGCAGGGCGCGCTGCCCGTGCTTGGCGCCAAAGCCACGAACTCGCGTCAGGTGCGTCTGGAGCCCTACACGACGCAGACCTTCGAGTATCACTTCTACTTCCCGCTCGTTCCGGCGCAGGCAGGGATGAAGTTCGCGCATTTCCCCGTCAATGTCGCCACCGCCACCGGTTCAGCCGCAGCGAAGCCGTTTGAGTTCAACGCTGTCGCCAAACTCACCGAGGTGGACAAGGCGTCGTGGGATTACGTCTCGCAAAACGGCACCGACGCGGATGTCTTCACCTTCCTGGAGCAGAACAACCTCGAAGGACTCAACCTGGAGCGCATCGCTTGGCGCTGCCGCCAGAGAGGCGACTTCTACCAGAAGCTCGTCGCCTTCATGAATCAGCATCATGTCGCGGACGATGCCGTTTTCAGCTACGCCTTCCTCCACAACGATGCCGCGACACTCGGCCAGATGTTGAAGGACGACGAAAGCTACGGCCCTTACCTCGCCAGCAAGCTGCTCACCATCGAGCCCATCGAATTGCGCACTTATGAGCACCTCGAATACTCCCCGCTCGTCAATCAACGCGCGCATCGTGTCGGCAGTGAGTGGCGCGTCGCGAATCCAGCGGTGCTGGAGGAATACACGCAACTCCTCGGCATCCTCGCCTTCAAACCGCAACTCGATGCCATGGACAGCATGAGCGTGACCTACTTCCTGTTCCTGCAAGACCGCGTGGAGGAGGCGCTGGCCCGCTTCAAGACCATCGACGCCACCAAGCTGCCCACCCGGCTCCAGCATGACTACTTCCAGTGCTACGCCGCCTTTTATGAGGGGAATCTCGCTAACGCGCGCGGTCTCGCGGCCAAATACGCCGACCATCCCGTGCCGCGCTGGAAATTGCTGTTTGCCGATGTGACCACGCAACTCAATGAAATCGAAGGCAAAGCCAGCAAGACTGAAGAGGGAGACAAACCCGACCGCGAGAAGCAGCAGGCCGAACTCGCCGCCACGGAGCCGACGTTTGAGTTCAAGGTGGAGAACAAAACCATCGCGCTGAGCTGGAAAAACCTCCCCGAAGTCACGCTGAACTACTACCTGATGGACCCCGAGTTCAGTTTCAGCAGCAATCCTTTTGTCAGCCAGGATTCCGGACGCTTCAGCATCATCAAGCCGAACAAAACCGTCACGCAGACGCTGCCGAAGGATCAAACGACACTCGATGTGGCCCTGCCCGCAGAGTTCACCAAAGCCAACGTGCTCGTGAAGATCATCGGTGCCGGACAGCGCAAGACCCAGGCCTACCACGCCAACACGCTCAAGCTCACGCTCACCGAAAACTATGGGCGCCTCGAAACGCGCGACAGCACCACCGACAAACCGCTGCCCAAGGCCTATGTGAAGGTCTATGCGAAGCTGAAGAACGGTACCGTCCGCTTCTTCAAGGACGGCTACACCGACCTGCGCGGTCGTTTCGACTACGCCAGCCTCAACGGCCCGGAAAACGCTGTGCCACAGCCCGTTCCAGCCGACGCACCACCCGCCAACGGCCTCGACTACCAGATGCTCAAGCCCGCCGAGCTGAACAACGTCGAGAAACTCTCCCTCCTCATCCTCAGCGACACGCATGGAGCCACCGTGAAGGAAGTGAATCCGCCAGGACGGTGATTGGCAGTTTGTTGTTCACGTTTCAGCGTGTTTGTGACATAAACCTTCACGCTCAAGCGTGAACAACGCACACACCATGAAAGCCATCCTCGCTGTCCTCCTCGCCCTCACGCTTACCGTTTCTGCCCGCGACAAGACACTCGACATTTACTGGATTGACTCCGAGGGCGGCGGGTCAACGCTCATCGTCACGCCAGAAGGCGAATCGGTGCTCATCGACACCGGCAATCCCGGCGGACGCGATCCACAGCGCATTCAGAAAGTGGCGACCGAGGTTGCGGGGCTCACGCGCATCGACCACGTCGTCATCACGCACTTCCATGTCGATCATTTCGGCGGACTGGCCGAGCTGGCGGCTCTGATACCCGTCGGCACGCTGCATGACAAAGGCGTTCCCGAAGGCAGCCCGGATGGCAAACCGCAGGACATGCGCTGGACGCTGATGAGCCGCCCCTATCTCGACGCGAAGGTCGAAAAGCGCGCCACCATTGCCGCCGGTGATGAAATCGCGCTCAAGCAGGCCGAGGGCAGCCCCAAGCTCACGCTGCGCTGCCTCGGCGCGAATCAGAAGTTCATCGCCGCGCCCGCCGGAGCGCCGCAGAACCCGCTGAACGGCTCTGTGCCGCCCAAAGCACCCGATCCCACCGATAATGCAAACAGCGTCGTGATGGTGCTCGATTTCGGCGGCTTCCGTTTCTTCGACGGCGGTGATTTGAGTTGGAACGTGGAGGAGAAACTCGTCCCGCCCGTCAATCTCGTCGGCACCGTCGACCTCTCTCAGGTGAACCACCACGGCTTCGACAGCCGCAACAATCCGGTGCTCATCCATTCCCTCCAGCCGACGGTCTCCGTGATGAACAACGGCCCGAGGTAAGGCACGAGCAAGAGCGCCCTGGCCGCGCTCAACTCCC
>DAORHS010000470.1:0-4391 GCA_035438165.1 Prosthecobacter sp. | reverse complement strand
GTTTGCCGACGCCATCAAGCTCATGACGAGCAAAGACCTCGACGCCTTCGACATCACCCAGGAAAAAGGCAAGCTCGTGGGCGACTACGGAGCCAACTACTTCGGCCAGGGCGTGCTTCTGGCCCGCAGGCTCGTCGAACGCGGCACCAAGTTCGTCGAGATCGAGCTCGGCGGCTGGGACACGCATTCCAACAACTTCACCACCGTCGAGGCGCTCGCCGGAGTCGTCGATAATGCCGTGGCCACGCTGCTGGAGGATTTGGAGGCGCGCGGGCTGCTGGAAAGCACGCTCGTGGTGCTCACCACCGAGTTTGGCCGCTCACCGAGGATCAACGGTTCCGGCCGCGATCATCATCCCATCGCCTTTTCATCCTTCATCGCCGGTGGCGGCGTCAAAGGGGGCCAGGCCTACGGCAAGACCGACGAGACCGGCACCCACGTCATCGAAAACCCCGTCACCGTGCTCGATTTCCACGCCACCATCGGCGCATTGATGGGCGTCTCGCCGCACGACCTCATCCCCGCCGGCAGCGGCAGCTTCAACATCTACGGCGGCACCGGAGCCAAACGCGGCGTGCCCATCGCGCCGTTCGTTTGACTCCAGTCTGGTTGAGGCATCAATCCTTCTTCACTGTGCGCTCGATCCAGTCGTAAAGCACCGGCAGCAGCAGCAATGTAAGAAGTGTTGAGCTGATGATGCCGCCGATGACGACGGTGGCGAGGGGGCGCTGGACTTCGGCGCCGGCGCCAGTGGCGAGGGCCATGGGTACAAAGCCGAGCGCGGCGACAAGCGCGGTCATCATGACGGCACGCAATCGCGTGGTGACGCCTTTGAGGACGGCTTCACGCACGCTGAGGCCTTCCTCCTCGCGGAGTTCGTTGAAGTAATTCACGAGCACGAGGCCGTTGAGCACGGCGACGCCGCTCAGCGCGATGAAACCGACGGCGGCGGTGATGCTGAAAGGCATTTCACGCAGATCGAGGGCGATGATGCCACCGGTGAGGGCGAGCGGGATGCCGGTGGCGACGAGGAAGGTCTGCCGCAGGCTGCCAAAGGTGAAGAAGATGAGCATCAAAATGAGCAGCAGCGTCGTGGGCACGACGATGGCGAGGCGGGCGCGGGCTTCTTGCAGGTTTTCAAAGGTGCCGCCGAACTCGAAGTCGTAGCCTTCGGGAAATTGGACCTCTTTTTTGATGCGTGCGGTGGCCTCGTTGACGAAGCCCTCCATGTCGCGGCCTTCACCAACACTGACGAGCAAGGCGACGCGGCGCTGGGTGCGGCTATGGCGGATGGGATCGACGGATTTCTCGACGCGGATGTCCACCGCATCGCCGAGCGGGATCATGCCGTAGTCACCGACACGCAGCGGGAGGCTCTTGATGACATCGTCCTTCGAGCGCTCGTCCTCCGGCAGGCGCACGACGATGTCGCGCTTCCGATTGCCCTCCACGATCTGGCCCACGACTTCGCCGCCGAGCCCGGCGGAGACGGCGCGATTGGTCTCGGCCAGCGGGATGTTGTGCTTGGTGAGCACCTCGCGTTTGACCTGAAGCACGACGGTGCCGGGGCGTCCGGCGGTTTCCAGCTCGGCATCTCCGCCGGGTGTGCTGTTGATGATGGCCTTCACCTGCTCGGCGAGCTTGTCGAGCATGTCGAACTCGACGCCGTAGATGCGCACGGCCAGCTCGGCCTTGGTGCCTTCCATCATCTCGTTGAAGCGTGTCTCGATGGGCTGGCCGAATTCCACGGTTTGATCCGGGTGACGCGTGAGCACCTCTTTTTCGATGGCGGCCATGAGTTCCTGCTTGGTCGTGGGCAGGCCGGGGCCTATGGGCCATTCGCTGAGCGGTTTGTAGAAGATGTAAAAGTCGGTCTCGTTTGGCGGCATGGGATCGGTGGCCACCTCGCTGGTGCCGATGCGCGTGAAGATGCGGGTGGTCATGGGAAACTTTTCCCGCACGAATTTGCCCAGCTCGAGGTCCTGGAGGAGGGACTCATGCAGGTTCATGCCGACTTTGCGGTAAACCATGCCTGACATGGAGCCTTCATCCAGCTTTGGCACGAACTCCGATCCGAGTGTGGTGAAACGCTGCCCGCAAAAGACGAAGAAACCGAGGGCAACGAGGGCCACGAGCCAGCGCAGCTTCAGCGCGAGGCGCAGCAGCGGCTGCACGAGCTTGTTCAGCCACGCGATCATTAAATTTTCCTTCTCGGCGATGTTTCCGCCGAGGAAGTAGGTGCAGAGCACGGGCACGAGCGTGAGGGCCAGCAGCAGGGCGCCGGTGAGCGAAAGAATGACGGTGAAGGCCATCGGGCGGAACATTTTCCCCTCGATGCCGGTGAGCGTCATGATGGGCAGATACACCACGGTGATGATCAGTACGCCGAAGAAGGTGGGGCTGGCGATCTGCTTGCTGGCGGCGAGCACCTCGCGGCTGCGCTCCTCACGCGTCAAAACACGGCCGAGGTGATGCTGCTTGTGGCCGAGCCGACGGATGATGTTTTCCACCATGAAGATGGCTCCATCAATGATGAGGCCGAAGTCGAGGGCTCCGAGGCTCATCAGATTGGCGGACCAGCCGCCCTGCACCATGCCGCAGGCGGCAAAGAGGAAAGACAAGGGGATCATCAGGGCGACGATGAGCGCCGCACGCAGATTCCCCAGAAGCACGAGCAGGACTAGCACGATGAAGATGGCTCCTTCGCCCAGATTTTTCTGTACGGTGCCGACGGTGGCCTCGACGAGGTCGGAACGATCATAGACGATGGTGATGTCCATGCCCTCCGGCAGTTTTTCGCGGATCTCTTCGATGCGCGGCTTCACACGCTGGCAGACATCGCGGGCGTTTTGGCCCATGAGCATCATGATGGTGCCGAGCACGACCTCCCCGCCATCCATCGTGGCAGCGCCGCCGCGGAATCCGGCGCCCCACTGCACTTTGGCCACGTCTGCGACCTTCAAGGGCTGCACGGCGGCACCGAATTTGATCGGCAGGCTGGCGATTTCCTCCGCCGTGCTCACGCGGCCGACGCTGCGCACGGTGAGCTGCTCTCCATCACGGCTAATGACGCCGCCGCCGGCGTTTTCGACGTTGCCACGGATGATGTCGGCCAGTTCACCCACGGTCATGTTCGCGGCCTTCAGTTTGTCGAGGATGGGCTCCACCGTGACCTGGCGCTGATGGCCGCCGTTGCTGTTGATCTCCGCCACGCCCTGCACGGTGCGCAGCATGGGCTTCACGACGTATTCATGCGTCTCCCACAGGCGCATGAGGCCCTCGCGCTCATCGGCGGGCCTTTCCTTCACGCCTTCTTTCCAATGAACGGTGTAGTAGAAGATCTCGCCGAGGCCGGTGCTGATCGGCGCGAGGCTCAAATCACTGCCCGGCGGCAAATCCTGCATGATGGCGGTGAGGCGTTCGCCGACGAGCTGGCGGGCGCGGAAGATGTCCGTGCCGTCCTCAAACTCGACAGTGACCTGGCTGAGGCCGAATTTGGTGATGGAGCGTGAGTCGAGCACGCCGGGCATGCCGCTGAGCGCCATTTCGATGGGCCGCGTGACGGCACGTTCCGATTCTTCGGGCGCGAGGGCAGGCACATTGACGTTAACCTGCACCTGCGGGCCGGTGAGGTCCGGCACGGCATCAATGGGCAGCTGCAGCAGGGCCATGATGCCAGCGGCGAGAAGACCGAGCGTGGCGAGCAGCACGAGTGCGCGCTGCCGGATGGAGAATTCGAGAAGGAAATTGAGCATGGGAGCGGTGGGCTAAGAGCTAAGGGCGGAGGGTTTCAGAATCCTCCTCCTAGTACTCTTCCTCTTACTCCTCCTCCCGGAGTGGAGGCTGTGAGACGTTCTTCGGGGGCGGGAGAGTAGGAGGAAGAGGAGGAGGATTACTGAAGTTTCGTTCCGGTGAGCTGCTCAAGCTGGAGGCGTGCATCCACGGCGCCGAGCTGGGATTCGAGGACGGCATGCACGCTCTCGATGTACTGGCGCTGAAGCTCGGTGTAAGTGGAAAGCGGCAGGGCGCCGAGGCGGTAGTGCTCGTCGGCTTCCTTGGCGGCGGAGCGGAAGCTGGCGAGCGTGTCGGCGGGCCATTTGGCCAGCTCTTCCACGTGCAGACGATAGTGGCTGGCCTGCGCGGCGACATCGCGCTCGAGCTGGCGCACCTGGGCGGTGAGCATGACCTCGGCCTGCACCTCCTTCGCCTTCGCGGCGTCGATGGCTCCCTTGTTGCGGTTCCACAGCGGCAGCGGGATCGACACGCCGATGCCGATCTGCGTTTCGCGCGTGCTGTTGTTCTGTCTCTGGATGTAAGGCACCACGGTGATCGAGGGCCAGCGCTCGTTTTGCGCGAGCTTCACCTCGTAGCCCTGCTGCTGCACGTCGAGG
>DAORHS010000469.1:0-4403 GCA_035438165.1 Prosthecobacter sp. | reverse complement strand
GCCACGGCTTCGACGACGCGCTTCAGGTGCACTTCGCCGCCGTCGGCGGCGCGGGCGGTGGCGTCGAGCTGGAACTGGCGCTTCAGGAATGGCGGACGCTGGGCGAACCGGAAGATTTCACGATCATCGAGCAGGGCGCCCATGACGGGCAGCTCGCGGAAGATGTTTTGAGCGCCACGGGCGATCATCCGGTGCGCTATCTCATCGTGGAACCGAATCCGCGTTACCGCGAAGCGCAGGCGACGCGTCTCGGAGATCGCGTGCAGTGGGTGGAAAGCCTCGACGCGCTGCACACCGGCCCCAAGCACGGCTTTTTCCTCTGCAACGAGCTGCCCGACGCCTTTCCCGTGCATCTCATGCGCTGGAATGGCGAGCGTTGGGAGGAGCTGTTCGTCGAAGCCGATGGCACCGAGGCGCTGCGCTTCGTCGAAGGCGACTGCTCCTGCGCCGAACTGGCCGAGGAGGTGCATCACCTGCCCCACGACCTCGAACCCGGTCACACGCTGGAAATCAACCTCGTCATGCTGCGCTGGATTCGTGAACTGGCCCGGACGGCTTTTCGCGGGGCTGTTTTCATCGCCGATTACGGTCTGGATGCAGAGGAGTTCTTCGCCGATTCACGTGCTGACGGCACGATCCAACGCTATCACGACCACCGCAAGGATGACGACGTTTTGGAGAGTCTCGGTGAATGCGACCTGACCACGCACATCAACTTCACCCGCCTCATCGACGAAGCTACGCGTCATGGTCTGAAACAGCGCGAATACGACCTTCAGGGCCGCGTGCTGGGCCGCATGGCGATGCCCTGGCTGCAAAGCCTCGAAGGCCTGCCACCGGACGCCGCCACGATGCGCCAGTTTCAGTCGCTGACTCATCCCGCCTTCATGGGGCGCTCATTCCGCTGCCTCATTTTGGACAAACCAGCCCGTTGATCGTTGCTACGCGTATTCCGGCCATGAAAAAGATGTTCGCCATCATCGCCGGCCTGCTCGTCATCGCTTTCAGCATCGCTGCCTGCGTCACCTCTCGGGCGGGTTACGAAACAGCACCTTACAAAGTCAGCCGCATGGACGGTGACTTCGAGATTCGCGAGTATCCCGAGCTCAAGATTGCCACCACCGCCCGTGAAGGGGACGATTCCAGCTTCATGCGGCTGTTCCGCTACATCGACGGCGGAAACGTGGAGAATGAGAAGATCGCCATGACGACACCGGTCTTCATGGTGGATGGGAAAATGGCTTTTGTGGTTCCGGAGAAGCACAAGACCGCCACGCCCGCTCCCGCATCGCCTCAAGTGGTAGTGAACACAATGAAGGCGCAGCGCGTGGCCGTGCTCCGCTTCAGCGGCACCCGGACGAAGGACAGCGAACCTCAGGCCATGGAAAAACTGCGAGTGTGGATGAAACAGAACAAGCTCACCGAAGCCGGCACGCCCTTCAGCGCCTACTACGACCCACCGTGGACGCCGGGCTTCATGCGGCGCAATGAAGTGCTCGTGCCGGTGAAAACGGAACCTTGATGCTGACGCGGCTCACTTCTTCCCCGCCACCTGCTGCGCGTCGTAATCCTTCCAGAATTCCTCGACGGTTTGGGCAGGGTGTTGAGTGGCTGGGTTCAATCCCAGAGAAAGATAACGCAACTTAGGGTGGGATCGGAGGAGTTCGAGGTTCTTCGGGTAGGTGACCGGCATCCCGACCGCAGTGGGACGCCCTGCCAGGATGAGTTCTTCCAATTCCGGACATTCAACCAGCGGCGCGACGTCATAGCATTCAGTCCTCTCCAAGTTCAAAAACTTCAAAGGCATGCCCCGCAGCGGCTCTAGATCACTCAAGCCAAAAGACATCGAGAGGTCCAGGTATTTGATCGGCAGTCCGCGCAGACGGCTCAGATCACGCATGCCCAAGTTGAAAAGGTGGAGTTTGAGCTTGTGATCTGCATCCACTTCAAATCTCTCCGCCCCGACAATTGCGCCTATCCGCGCGTCGGCTAGGGCTTTTCGTGCCGCGATGATTTCCGGAGCTTCCGGGTCGTGTCGGGCGATAAAATCTTTCGCCGGCTCAAAAGAGTAATAACGTGATCCCAGAGCGCTGCTGATCCTCTGAAGTTTTGGCAGTGTGAGAAGAAACCGATAATCCAGAACGACATGGGGCAGACTGATATCCGTCAACGTCTGACTGCCTTCAATTGGGGAGCAGTCTCTGACATACGATGCTCTCATGGTCAATGAGCGCAGCAGCATGCCCTTCAACACGCCAATGTCGGCGACACGGGTCGAACTGATGGTCAGGGATTCAAGTGGCATTCCTTTCAAGGGAGAGATGTCCTGAAGTTTGAAGCACATGTTCAGATTCAGAAATCTCAAGGGCATGCCACGCAGAGCTTCAATATTATCGATCTGACGGCAATCTTCCAGATCCAAGTCTTCGAGCGGCATGCCTTTCAGCGGGGAAAGATCCTTCACGCTCAGGCCTCTCATTTTCAAATTGCGCAGATTCATGCCTTTCAGAGGAGAGAGATCAGATGCTTTGGTGTATGAAATGCTCAGCCATTCGAGCGGCATCCCTTCAAGCGGTCGCAAGTCTGTGAGATTCGAATTTCCCAAGGTCAATCGGTTGATGGGCAGCCCCCTCAAGACTGACAAGTCCCCTGGTTCCAAATCGGTCAGTATCAGGTTGATGCCGCCATTGAAGTAAACCAGCCGATTGTCGTTCCAGCCTTTTTGATCACGATAAAATGAGAGCTTGGCTAGCATCGTTGCCTTGAGGGTTTCGCCGTCGCGATGCAGCAGCTTTGATAGAGGCGCTGCCTCCAGATCGCGGTGCTGAGCGATGAGTGCGTCAAGCAACTGATTCAGCAAAGCCAAAGGCAGCTCTTCGGCACCTCGCTTCCCTGCGATCAAATCCTCGCAAATTTTGAGGTTGGTCTTGGCAGAGTTGTCAGATGCCCGAAGCGCCAGGACTTGACGGTACTCATCCGCTGCCTCCGTGAGTCGTTGTGTGGATTGCAGCAAGTGTGCGCGAGCAAGCCGGTAATCCGCGTTCTCCGGGGTGAGCTTGGAGGCATATCCAATCTTGGCCAATGCCTCATCAAGATCGCCAGCAGTCAGGGATGACCGCGACTGCAATTCAAAGACAGGCGCGGTGCCTCGGAGTTCGCCGAGTGTTTGCTCCGCTTTAATCAACAATTGTTCGGCACGCCGCCCCTCCAGCAGTGCCTGGGTGCCAAGGACGCCGCCCACAAGAATCACCAAGGTCGCACCCACGG
Source organism: Prosthecobacter sp. (assembly GCA_035438165.1). Lineage (GTDB taxonomy): Bacteria > Verrucomicrobiota > Verrucomicrobiia > Verrucomicrobiales > Verrucomicrobiaceae > Prosthecobacter. The sequence continues at coordinate 1,136 of DAORHS010000469.1, read as the reverse complement.
AGGCAGCACGGTGGCGTCTGATGAAAAGCAGCGCCTGTTTCCATGCACCGGCCTGTTCGGCGGTGGTGGCGAAGCCGTTTTGATACGCCTCGATGTCTTCGCTGAACGCGGCCACGTTTTGGTATCGCTGTGCCTTGTCCAGGGTGAGCGCTTTCATCGCCACCGCAGAAAGCGCGGCTGGAACACGTCCTCCTCTGAGATGCGGCAGAGGCTTGATCAGCCTCGCTGCGACGATGTTGCTCTTCGCCTGAGGCTGCCTCCCGCCAGTGGAGGTGCCAAATGTCGTCGGCGCGGTGATGTCCGCCGTCGCCACTTTCGCCAGCACCTCGTGGACATCATTGCCCTCCACCGGCGGTCGCAACGTGAGGATGGCATACAGAATGCCGCCGAGGGAAAAGATGTCCGAGCGCGCATCCATCTCGTTCACCCTGCCCATCGACTGCTCGGGGGACATGTAGTTCGGCGTGCCCATGACCGCGCCGTCCATGGTGGCGGTGAGGGAGTCGGCGCCCAAGGAGGGGGACTTGCCAAGTCCGGTTTCATTGGCTGACGACACCTGGCAAGTGCCGCCCCTTGAATCATCCAGCACCTTCGCAATGCCCCAGTCCATGACCAGGACTTCACCGAATTCGCCAACCATCACGTTCTCCGGCTTCAAGTCGCGATGGATGATGTGGCTGGCATGGGCGAAGGCCAGCGCGTCGCAGACCTTGCGGAAGATCGTCAGCAGACGGTCCAGCGTGTAATGCTCCAGCGCCTCCGGTTTCTCCGTGCGCAAATCATCAAGGATCTGCTGCAGCGTGCGGCCCTTCACCAGCTTCATGGTGTAGTAGAGCGCGCCTTCGGAGTCACGACCGAGGTCGTGGATGGGCACGATGTTGGGATGCTCAAGCTTTCCCAGCACCGCGGCCTCCTGCACAAAGCGCCGCGCCTGTTCGCTACTCGCCTGCGGATCGAGCATGATCTTCACCGCGATGGTGCGGCCGAGCTTGCAGTCCTCCCCCTCCAGAATCGCGCCCATGCCGCCCTTGGCGATCTGCCGGCCGAATACAAAGGGCACGGAAGAATCGGGGTTTGCGCCCATCACCGCCACTTCGAGAGGAGGATTCGCCACCGGCTTCTCCACGGCGATGGTT
>DAORHS010000468.1:0-4406 GCA_035438165.1 Prosthecobacter sp. | reverse complement strand
ACCTGAAACTTGGAACTCATTCAGAGATCCACACCTGCGTTCCCACCGGCACGAGATCGAACAATTCGATCACCTCGCGGTTGCGCATGCGCACGCAGCCATGGCTGCCGGGACGACCGATGCTCTGTTCATCGTTCGTTCCGTGGATGTAAATGTAGCGCTGAAAGGTGTTCGAATTACGCGGCTCCAGGCCGTGCAGCCAGAGGATACGCGTGAGCACGAAATCGGACTTCGTGTCCATGCCAGGCGTCCACAGGCCCACCGGCTGGCGTGATCTGAAAATCGTGCCGCATTCCGCTCCATCACCGTGCTTCTCTTTGACCACGAAGCTGCCCAGCGGGGTCTTGTTGCTGCCCTCGGTGAAGCCGATGCCGAACTTCGACGTGGAGCATGCCCATTCTTTAACCAGCCGCATGCCATCGAACAAGCGCAGACGCTGCGTACCGATGCTGACTTCGAGGCGTGGGTTCGTGAGGCTCATGTGACGTGTGTGTTCAGCAACTTCTCGTAACGATGCCGGTCCGCTTCAGCGAAGCAACAGAAGATGATTCGGTCCATGGATGAATCGGTGACCATGAACGCCCTCACCGCCTCCACCGCGATCTGCGCCGCCTGATCCGCCGGAAAGCGATACACGCCCGTTGAAATGCACGGGAAAGCGATGCTTTGCAGTCCGTGCTCTGCCGCGAGCTTGAGCGAGTTCATGTAACACGAACGCAGCAGTGCTTCCTCGCCGTGGCCGCCCCCATGCCACACGGGGCCAACGGTGTGGATAACATGCCGGGCTTTCAGCCGATAACCCTTGGTAATTTTGGCCTGACCCGCTTCGCACCCATCGAGCCCCATGCATTCCGCGACCAGTTCAGGTCCCGCAGCCCGATGAATTGCTCCATCCACGCCGCCGCCGCCGAGCAGGGAGGTGTTGGCGGCGTTGACGATGGCATCCACGTCGAGGGTGGTGATGTCCGCACGGATGGCCTCAAGGGTGGTCATGGAGGCCGATTTCAGCCGGAGAAGGGCTTTCAGGCAAGCGCCTTTCCCGCCCTTGCATCCGGCCCGCTTGCTCGTAGTATCGCGGCCCTTTTAACCCACCCCCTAACCTGATACCATGAGCACCCTCAAGAACGTCGCCATCGTCGGAGCCACCGGCGCTGTGGGCGCGGAGATGATCCGCTGCCTCGAGCAGCGCCAGTTCCCCGTCGGCCAGCTTACCCTCCTCGCCTCCGCACGCAGCGCCGGGAAGAAGCTGAAGTTCAAGGGTGAAGACATCACCATTCAGGAGCTCACGCCGGATTCGTTCAAGGGCATCGACATCGCGCTGTTCAGCGCCGGCGGCGGCATCTCGCGTGATTTTGCGCCGCATGCGGTCAAAGCGGGCGCGGTGGTCGTGGACAACTCCTCCTACTTCCGCCAGGACCCGAACACGCCGCTCGTCGTGCCGGAAATCAACGCCGCCGACGTGAAACTGCACAAAGGCATCATCGCGAACCCGAACTGCACCACGGCGATCTCGCTGATGGCGCTGTATCCGCTGCACCAGGCCTTTGGCGTGAAGCGCATCTTTGCCAGCAGCTATCAGGCCGTCTCCGGCACCGGAGCGCAGGCCATCGAGGAGCTGGCGAACCAGTCCCGCGAGTGGGCATCTCAAAACCGTGCCTGGGACGCGGCGAAGCTCGACAGCAAGCCGCACGTGTATCCGCACCAGATCGCCTTCAACGCGATCCCACACGTCGATTCGTTCCTCGACAGCGGCTACACGAAGGAAGAGATGAAGATGGAGAACGAAGGCCGCAAGATCATGCATCACGACAAGTTCCGCGCTTCCGTGACCTGCGTGCGCATCCCGGTCTTCCGCGCGCACAGCATCGCCATCAGCGCCGAGTTTGAAAAGCCTGTCACGGTCGAAGCCGCCCGCGAGGTGCTCGCGAAGGCCCCCGGTCTCGACGTGCTCGACGATGTGGCCAACAAGATCTATCCGCTCGCCCTCGACATCGCCGGCCGTGACAACTGCGCCATCGGCCGCCTTCGCATCGACTGCGCCCTCGACAATGGCCTGGCCTTCTGGGTCGTCGGCGACCAGCTCCTCAAAGGCGCCGCGCTAAATGCCGTGCAGATCGCGGAGTGCTTGCTGTAAATATTTTCAGTCCAAGCATTCCAATGTGCCATTGCCACGATGTTGGCAAAGCCTGTCAGTTCATTTGGGTAAAAAAACCAAGCGGAAGTCCCACATCTCCAGTTCACAAGTTTTGCCTGGCTGGAGTGTCGCAGGCAGGTCAAGAGTTGCAGTGATGTTCAAGTCCGAAAGCTTTTCTGGCTGCCGTTTAGTGCCGAATGCGCCAGCAGCTCCCAAAGGTAGTTTGGGCAAGTAATACAAGACTTTCTGAACATGAGGAGTGTCCGTATCAGTAATAATAAAGGGTGTCCTGGAGATGGAAAAGGAACCAAAGGAACTAGCGGCAAAACTAACGGCAGCGTCCGTGAGATTACTCCAGCCAGGCCTCCTCAAGAGGAATGAGATTGCCGCCAAAGGCGGTGTCTTATCATCATAGACTCGCGCATCACCTCGAAACTGTAGATCGGCCGTCATCTCGTAGTAGTGCTTCTCATCTGATTGAGGGTTCTGTAAATTCTGCATGGAATAGCGCAAAACACCATCACGCTGCATTACAAGATCTGCTTTTTCGCCAGTCGGCGTGGGAGGGAGGTATTCCAGTGTTCTTCCCTTGAAACTCTTGGCATTTCCTTGGGCTTTCTTTTTCAGATAAGCTTTCGGATCACTCCAAATCACGAATGCGCCATCCTTTGTAGAGTTGCGTTGGTTGGTCCGTAGAATGATCAATGGCATGGAGGCCAACGCGGCCTTTTCATAATTGGCATCCAGCTTGATTTCATCCGCTGTCATGACGCGTGGCTGTGACGCGCCAGAGATTGTGATCTCAACGAGCGTGCCTGCTTTCACCTGACCGCCTTGCTTCCCTTGATTGAGCGACAACCCTACCGTCCCCTCATGAGCGCCCACAAGCTCACTTTGGCCGATGATGGCAAAAAACTTCGTGCCTTTGACCGCAAGCAATGCAGCGGGGGTTTTGAGGCGGAACTCGCCCTTGCCCCGCTTTCGAAGCAGGTCGGCATTGATGTTGAGGAACAGCTGTCCCTTCAAGAGTTCCAAGCTGTGCCCCGCGTCTTTCTCATCTGGGATTTTGACCTCGGTATCCGGCCCGAGCCGGGCTGTTCCCATGATGACTTCTTCCCCCAATGCCACCGAAACTCCAGCGCCACTGCCTGTGCTGATGATTTGACCCGGTTTGGCTGCGGAGAGGACATTCGCCTGAGAATCCTTTTTCTTGGAAATCTTGGCCTCAGCCGCACGGCTGGTGGAACCGGAGGTCACCTCACCTGACGCTGCAAACGGATGAGCAGAGCCTACTTTCGCGACCGCTGTCTGGCCACAACAGGTGATTCCAAAGATCAAACTGCATCCCAAAAGGTAGCAACAAAGGGAGTTGTACATGATCGAATGTGGCCGGTTATCCTAGGAGCGTCAACACGCCGTCTCCCACATTACCTGCGTGCTGGTCGCCTTCTGGGTGGTCGGCGACCAGCTTCTCAAAAGAGCGCCACTCAATGCGTTGCAGATCGCGGAGTGTTTGCTGCGGCCGACCTTAACCGGAACACCTTGTCTTGATCACCCATCCTCGGTGATCAAGGTGAGGCCGGTGATTTCAATGATGGGCTGGAGTTCCGGTTTGACGACATATTGACGCAAGCTGTCCACCATCCCGCACTTCAACACCAAGGGGGAAGAAGGTTTGCCCGCATCAACGCGATCAAATGACATCACCACCACCCACTCGCGATTTTCCCTGGCTTTGAAAGCATCGTTGCTGGTTCCTTTGAATGGCATGTACCCAAACCTGTCTTTTGTTCCGTTCTTTGAATCTAAAGACACGAGCAGCCCAGGCCCGGAGATGGTGATGTTGGGGGCGTTCCATGACCTGACCACCATTTCCAGGGCCACTGCCTTGCGTTTGATTCTCCGCATGTCGAGTTCGAGCTCGGGAGCCACCTCCGCCACAGGAAGCGCGTTGTACGCGGCAGCGTCCAGGGCGAACTGATACTCGGTGCCCAGCGTGTTGTCGGGATGGAAGCTCTTGGTTCCTTTGCCATAGGGATGCTGCGGCAGTTTCCACTCTGCCTTCAGCGGCTCACGCCTCAGCCGCGTTTCGGCGTAGTTCGCATCCAGTTTTTTCTCGGCCACAGTCAGGGCGCGTGGTTTGGAGATTTCCGTGCCGTTGATCGTCACGGCCTGTCCTGCGGCGAGCGACACCGAGTCACCGGTGAGGGGATGATAAACGCCGCCCTCTCCCTCATGCACACCCACCAGATCACCCTGCGCTGTGGTCTCC
>DAORHS010000467.1:0-4417 GCA_035438165.1 Prosthecobacter sp. | reverse complement strand
CTCCTCCGCCGGTGGCGTGGCGGATGTGGGCGACGCCGTCACGACCTACACCAACTGCGAGCTGCATCACAATCTGGGCGCGGCCTTCTTCTTCGATGGCAAACAGCACCGCGTCACGAACTGTCGCATCCATCATCAGTCGCAGGACATCGTCACCCGCGGCCACGCCGTCGTGGAGCAGTCGGGCAATGTGTGGGAGAAGGAGTGAGCATTTGCGCTTGGCCGTCATGCGCGGAAGATCGTGTCGGCTAGTTTTGCAAAAGCATGTAGCGCCAGACATCGCCGAACAGCTCGCGGTTTCTGCCGCTGATCATGGTGCCGTGGGCGGTGCGGGAATCGACCTGCGTGCCGGGATGGTTGGTCATCAGGATGCGTGTGTTGCTGTAGGGCGGTTTGGCGTCCTCGACCTTCACGTCCGGGCCAAATTGGTCCAGCTTCAGCGCTCGCAGGTTTTCGATCTGCTGCGCTGGTGTGCAGCCCTGGCGGTCTTGCTCGTGATTGAAGGTGAAGAAGCGGTCCCTGGGTGTCGCCGGCTCTTTCTGATACCAAGCTGCCGGCGCTTGAAGGGCCAGGCTGTGGTCTTTTGGCGCCCCAAAGCACACCACGCGGGTGACTCTGTGGTGAATCGCCAGGAGTGCCGCGTGCCCTCCGCCTTGCGACTGACCAGCGACGGCGATTTTGTCCCATTGGATGCCGCCGTCTTTGTTCAAGAACTGGCCCCATCCTTCCCTGGCCCGTTTTTCTGACAAAAGACGCAGCAGCTTGATGAGCCGGTTCTCAATGCTGTCGGTGCGGCTGATGGTGATGTGTTTGGTCTCGCCGCCTTGAATGACGGCCATGCGAAATGCCTCGAACGCGCCGGGGTCGGGCTCCATTCGACACACGGAGGCCGAGATGGAGTTTGGATAGCTCAGCGCGATGACATGGTAGCCGAGAGTCGCCGAGAGCTTGCAGAATTCATTCGAGCCGCCGCGTGAGATTCGCCCAGGCGGTGGATTCGCGTCGGCGGGCTGGGTGCCGGGAATCCACAGCAGCAATTCGTGGCGGTCGGCAGGAAGGCGGGAGTCATTCCGCACCACGATGTCGCGGCTGACATAAGCCCAGTGCGGATCGTCAAACTCCTTGATGGCGGCGTCCGTCGCGCTGGGGCGTATCCCGATGCCGTCGAGCGCCTGCTGCGCCTGTGGATCGGTCTGTTGAGCGTATGCCGGCAGCGAAATCAGCCACGTGAGGATCAGCAGGCGAAGGTGGGGCGACGATTTCATGAGGGATGGGTTCTCCGCGCCTGCCAGACGGGCCGCCCACGGCAACAATTCCCTCCAGCCGCGCGTTGTCAGCGCATGAAACGCACCTTGCTCCTGTTTGTTATCGTTGGCGCGTGTCCTGTGCTGTCCTTGGCGGATGCACTGCTCAAATTCGAGAGCTTCGACCGCGATCCGGACTGGGAGGGGCACAACAACCACATCGTTCCCGAGAAGCCGCTGATCGTGACGCAGGACTTCGGCCATAGCGCGACGAATCATGCGGGCAAGGACGCGGGTGAAATGGGCGGGCGCATTCAGCGTTCGACGAAGCCCGCGCATTACGCGGCGGAGATTCCGGTGAAGACCCTTGATGACAAATTCACCGCCTCGGGGAGTTTCGCCCTGACGAAATCGCAGCCCGGCGCGGGGGTGTTCTTTGGCTTCTTCAACTCGCAACAGCCCGGCGGCAGCGGGCGGCCCATTGGATCGCTCGGATTGGATTTTGATTTCGAGGGTTCGGGCGGACGACTCGCGACACGACTGATCACGAACACGAACAAATCCTGCGGCACCTTCATCACGCCGTATCTGCCGGGAAAATTCCGGCCCACGCCGATCAAGAACGACGGAACGCGCTATCACTGGACGCTGGCCTACGATCCGCAGGGCGCGGGCGGCAACGGTCAGTTCACTTTCACGATGCACAGCGACACGCACACCGCTCAGGACTACGGCTTGCTGCCGGAAGCGTCGCAAAAGGAGGCGCAGGCCCGCTTTCCGAACACGAAGACCTTCACCATCGATCTCCCCCCGGGCTACAATAAGGAAGGCGCGACGTTCGACCGCTTCGGTGTGCTGAACATGATGAAGTCCGGCGGCACGGCGACGATGTTCTTTGATGACGTGATGATCGACGGACGCAGCGAGGATTTTTCCAAAGACCCCGGCTGGGCGGCGACGGGCAATCGCACCACCTATGAAGACCGCGAAATTGTAGGCGCGCATGATTTCGGCTTCAGCGCTGCAACGAATCACGCAGGTGGCAAGGCGCCCGGCGAGGTCGGCGGCGGATTGTGGCGCAGCGGTCAATACGGTTACTATGGGGACAAAGTGGGGCCGTTGAATCTCGATCAGAAGCTGGAAGCACGCGGGAAAGTCAAACTCGTCACCGCCGGCCCGGATTCCGACATGCACATCGGCTGGTTCAGCAGCGCCACGAAGGACAAATCGCCTGATGAGGCGGGGAACTTCGTCGGCATTCACGTCGGTGGGCCGACGCGCATCGGCCACTACTTCATCCCGCAGTTCGCCACGGCGAAAGGAACGAAAGGCAAGGTCGAGCAAGGGCCGATCATCACGCCGGGCAAAGTCTTCGACTGGTCGCTGCTCTACGACCCCGCTGAGAACAGCGGCCTCGGCGAGATGTGCGTCACGCTAGGCGCGGAGTCTGTCACACTCGCGTTGAAGCCGGGTCAGAAGCGTGAAGGCGCGACGCTGGACCGCTTCGGCCTCTTCACCTCGCAGGCGGGCGGCCAGATGGTGAAGATTTTCCTCGATGATGTGAGCTACACGACCCCATCACCCGCCAAGCCTTGAGCCGCATCAGTCTCGACGCGTGTCCCGACATGCCAGGCACCGTTAAGTGCGAAACACCATCGCGGGTTCGAGGCGGCTCACGCGCCAGATGCCCAGCAGGGCGGCGAGCATGCAAATGCCCAGAACGACGCCCAGAACGGCGAACGGCACGAACTCGGGCATATAAAACGGTGGCTGCTCATTTTTGAGCGCTCCCATGGCAAAGCCCGCCGTGCCCAGCAGACCAATGCCGTAACCGATGATGCCCACGGTGAATGCTTGCACGATCAGCATCAGGCACAGCGTGCCGCTGGAGGCTCCCATCGCCTTTAGCGCGCCGAGATGCCGCATGTTTTCCAATACGAACGAGTAGAATGTCTGGCAGCTCACCGCCATGCCGACGAGCAGGCCGATGATCACCGTGGTGCCGAATGAGATCGGGATGCCGGTGTTCTTCACATACCACCAGACCGTGGAGACATTGAAGTTGTCCGTCCTTTCGCCGCCGCGTTGCGCCCAGAACTCGCCAAAACCGGCCTCGCGGTTCACGAACGCCCTCAAACCCGTCTCGCGCCGGATGTCCGCCACCGCTTGTTCCAGGCTCACTCCGTCACGCGGGGCGCAGATGACCGCTTGAAGCATCTTCCGTTGAGCGGGAACGTATTGCAGCGCCCGCTCATAGGTCGTCCACACGTAGGGGCCGCCGGTGAAGGAAGTGACGGCGTCTGCGATGCCCACCACGCGTGCTTCCTGGTCATTGAGTTCAAACACATCGCCGAGCTTCACCTTGTCGCCACGCTTCCGAGCCAGCCGGGTGACTCCGAGATCGTCGATCACGACCGAGTGCGGCAGCCGCAGTTTCATCAAATCACCCTCCAGCATTTTGGCCGGAGCCCCGGCCAGCGTGTTGGCATCGATGCCGATGAGCTGGATCATTTTGAAGTTTCCATTCTCCAGACGCACGCGCTGGATGCCCGAATAGATCGGCGAGGCCCAGGCCACGCTGCTGACGCTGCGCACCCGCGCCACATCCGTGTCCAGCAGAGGGTTCGTCTCGTTGACCTGCTCCACCTTCTCCTCGACCACCCAGATCGGGGCTGGAACATTGCGCAGGGTTGATTTCGTCCAGCTCATCAGCCCGCAAAACACCGCTGTCTGCTGCGCCATCAAAAACGTGGCCACCGTCAGCCCTGCGACGAGCATGAGGTACTTCGCCGTGTCACCAAAGAGCATTTTGAGGGCGAGTCGGAGCATGAGTCGAGATTACGTGTGTGATTCTCGCTTCAGCGCACCCACTCAGCGTTTTCCGCCGAACAATCCGCCCAAACTGCTGCTGATCAGGCCGGTGAGAACACTTTGAATCTGGCCGCCGCTGGGGTTGTTGTCGTCGATCTGGCCCTTCGGCGTGAGTTTGTCGATCACCTGGGGCAGGAACTGCGCCAGCAGCGGCAGCACGGTCTGTGTCTGCATGCCCAGCTTGCTTGCGAGCCGCTGAATCTCCTCCGCGCCCACGGCGCTTTGCACCTGCTCGGCATCAAGCGGCTTGTTTTCATCCGTGCCAACCCAGGAGGCGAATTGTTCGCCAAAACCGGCCTTTT
>DAORHS010000466.1:0-4418 GCA_035438165.1 Prosthecobacter sp. | reverse complement strand
TTGATGCTCCGCTTCGTTCATCTTCGCCACCGCATCGAGCATGCGGCGGCGCATCGTGCGATCCATGCCCTTCGGATCACTGAGATACAAAACGGGATCACCTGAGGTGCGGCATTGCACACCCTGATACACGCTCGGCAGGAAGCCGCTGCCCCAGGGCGATTTGCCACCGTCGGGCGTCTTTCCACCGCTCAGCAGCACGACAAAGCCCGGCAGGTTTTCGTTCGCACGGCCAAGACCATAGGTGGCCCACGATCCGATCGACGGACTGCCGAATCGTGGCGAACCCGTGTGCACAAAGAGCTGCGCCGGCGCGTGGTTGAACTGATCCGTGTGCACCGTGCGGATCACGGAGATCTTGTCGATCACCTTCGCCAGTTGCGGCATCAATTCGCTCATCCACTGACCGCTCTGGCCTTGCTGCGCGAATTTGAACTGCCCCGCGAGCACTTTCGGCACGCCTTTGATGAAGGCGAAGCGCTTCCCTTCGAGGAACGAGGCTGGCGCATCTTTGAGGTGCAGCTTTTGCAGCTCCGGCTTGTAATCAAACATCTCCAACTGCGACGGCGAACCCGCCATGTGCAGATAGATCACGCGCTTCGCCTTCGCCGGAATCATCGGCTTCTTCGTCTCGCCGGCGAGCAGCGAGTTCAGCGCCATCGCGCCGAAACCAAGACCAGTCGTCTGAAACAAATGCCGCCGAGTGATGGTGCGGGTGTGGAGGAGATCAGGAGTCATGGCTCAGTTGCGAGTGAGGAATTCGTCAAGGTTGAGGATCGCGTTGGCGGTGACGATCCATGCGGCGAACTCGGCGGGTGAAACGCCCTTCGGCAGCTTCGCCCGCGTGGTTTGAATCAAGTCGGTCGCGTTCTGCGGGTGTTTGGCGAAATCGGCCTTGGCGTCGGCAAACAGCACGAGGAGCGGCTTGGCCTCTTCGGCCCTCGCCGGACGGCAGAGGGCGATCTGCATGCCTTGGGTCGCAGGTTCCTTGCCTGAGGCGATCATTTTGCCGGCGAGCGCGGCGGCGGCTTCGAGATAGACGGGGTCGTTCAGTGTCACGAGAGCTTGCAATGGGGTGTTCGTGCGAATGCGGCGGATCTGGCAGACTTCGCCGCTGCCGCCGTCGAAGGTGATGAAGGACGGATACGGCGTGGTGCGCTTCAAGTAGGTGTAGAGGCCGCGACGATGACGATCCGCGCCTTCGGCATCAATCCACGACTTGGCGCTGTAAGTCGAGCGCCACAGACCGGCTGGCTGCGGCGGCATCACGGGCGGTCCGCCCATCTTCTTCGAAAGCAGGCCGGACACGGTGAGCGCGGAGTCGCGCACCACTTCGGCGCTGAGGCGATAGCGTGCGCCACGTGAGGCGAGCACGTTGCGCGGATCGGCTTCGTGAAGCTCGGGCGTCGTTTCCGAGGCCTGGCGGTAGGTGTCGCTCATCACGATGAACTTGAGGAGCTTCTTCAAGGACCAGCCGCCGTCGCGATACTCGGCGGCGAGCAGGTCGAGCAGCTTCGGATTGCTCGGTGCCGTTCCGAGTGCGCCGAAGTCCTCCTCGGTTTCGACAATGCCGATGCCGAACAGCCGTGACCACACGCGGTTCGCCCAGACACGCGGCGTGAGCGGGTTGTCGCGGTTCACAAGCCACTTGGCGAGGCCAATGCGGTTCGGCGGCGTGCCCTCGGGCAATTTGCCAAACTCCGCGAGCACCGCGGGCGTCACCGACGTGGTTTGATCGAGGAAGTTGCCGCGATTATGGATCTTCGTGATGCGTTGTTTCGCTGCGGGCAGCTCACGCATGATCGGAATGGCGACGATCTGCTCGTTGGCGGCTTTGACGGCGTTGCGGGCTGATTTGACCTCGGCTTTGAGTTTGGCGATCTCCGGTTTGTCGGTGGTGGGATCTTCGCGTTCGAGGTCTTTGTCCTTCAAATCCTTGCCGCTGGCCTTGGCGAGTTCTTCACGCAGTTCGTTGAGCTGCTTCGTGGCTTCGGCGACGGCATGAGTCTGCTCGGGCGTGGGTTTCGAGAGCTTCGGCGAGTCATCCGGCAGGTCGGCGTCCTGCGTCTGGTTGAAGAGGGCGTAGAGGCGGTAGTATTCCTCGTTGCTGATGGGGTCGTATTTGTGGCTGTGGCATTTCGCGCAGCCCATCGTGAGGCCCATCCAGACCTGGATTGTCGTATCGACGCGGTCCTTCACCGCCGCGACGCGGAACTCCTCATTGTCCGTGCCGCCCTCGTCGTTGGACATCGTGTTGCGATGAAAGGCCGTCGCGATGATCTGCGGCTCGGTCGCATTCGGCAGCAGGTCGCCGGCGAGTTGTTCCAGCGTGAACTGATCGAGCGGCATGTCTGCGTTGAGCGCGTCGATGACCCAGTCTCGCCAAGGCCAGATCGTGCGGCCGAGGTCCTTCTCGTAACCTTTCGTGTCCGCGTAACGTGCGAGATCGAGCCACATGCGCGCCCAGTGTTCGCCGAAGGCTTTCGATGCGAGCAGTGAGTCCACGAGAGCTTCGTAGTTTTGGTCGGACAGGTCCGACCCGTCTGACGGCGGCAGGCCGGTCAGATCGAGCGAAAGTCTGCGCCTGAGCGTGGCGGCGGCTGCGCGGGGCCGCAGCGTGAGCTTTGTCTCCGCCAGCTTCTCCTTCACGAGGGAGTCGATCGTGCCCTGCGGTCGCGTGACGGGCTCGAAGGACCAATGGCGGCCCCATTTCGCGCCTTCGGCGATCCAGCGGCGCACGATCTCGATCTGCGCGGGCTTCAGCGTCTTGTGCGACTCCGGCGGCGGCATGAGTTCGTCCTCGTCCTTCGTGATGAGCCGCATAAAAACGCTGCTCTGCTCGGGTTTGCCACCGAGCACGGGTGCTTCGCCATCCCGGGGCTTTTTGGCCTCGGCTTCGATGTCGAGCCGAAGCTTGGCCTTCCGCTCTTTTTCGTCCGGTCCGTGGCAGGCGAAGCAGTTCGCGGACAGGATCGGCAGCACGTCGCGGGAGAAATGCACCGGTTCGGCGGCGCGGGTCGTGAGGACGGAGATGAAGGCGAGGCAGCAGACGCGGAGGTTCATTCGGAACAGAGTACGACGGCGATTGGGGCAAATCGCAGCAATCATTTGCTGGATGCTGCTCTGCGCCGCCACCATGCCGCGAGCATACTGCCGATGACGCAGTGGCAGACGGCCGAGAGCGCCGCGGGCACCGGGGTCAGCGGATTGGCAAAGTGCGTGGCGGCCAGTTTGGCACCGAGGCCGGAGTTTTGCATGCCCACCTCGATGGACACCGTGCGTGCGTCACGTTCCTGCAGCCGGAAAACGCGGGCCAGCACGTAGCCGAGGCCGAATCCCAGACCGTGGACGAGAAACACGGCGGCCAGCAGCGTCAGGGCGGATTCGGAGATGGCCTTCTTCTGAGCGCCGACGATGGCACCGACGATCAGGATGATGAAGAAGATGCTGACCAGCGGGGTGATGGGTTCGATTCGGCGCACGAGGTTGCCGAGAAAATGATTCAGCAGCAGTCCGGCAAGGATGGGCAGCACCACCACGGTAGCCATGTCCAAAAGCATGTCGCCGACAGGCACGGGCACCTGCGCCCCGGCCAGCAGATCCGTGAGAAACGGCGTCAATCCCACGGCGGCGAATGTGGAGCATGCCGTCATCAGCACCGAGAGCGGCAGATTGCCACCGGCCAGATGCGTGATGACGTTCGAGGCCGTGCCACCCGGGCAGCAGGCGACCAGAATGAGTCCGACGGCAAACGGAGGGGGCAGTTGCAGCAACGTGGCCACGCTCCAGCCCGCCAGCGGCATGATGGTAAACTGCAGGCCAATGCCCACCAGCGCGATCCACGGGGTGCGCAGGGCATCGTGGAAATCGGCGAACCGCAGCGTCAGCCCCATGCCCAGCATGATGATGCCCAGCCCCTGCGGAATGTAGGCCCGGAACCAGGTGAAATGGGCAGGCACCAGCCAGGCCCAGAGCAGACCGATGGCGAGCCAGAGGGCAAAGGCGTTGTTGAGGCGGGCGAGCATAAAGAGGCGGAGCATCGGCGGAGGGGCAGCCAGTTCAAGCTGGGACCAGGTCCGCACTTTTTGCTTCCCGATTGATTAAGATTGGCTTATTATCAAGCCATTATGTCATTTGGCGTCGAAGCCGGGGACATCTTGAAGCTTCCATCCACGCATGCCACCCCTTGTCCTCCAAGAACGAATTTCCGCTCGGAAGAGTGATTTCGAGCCGTTGCTGCAGATGGATGACTTGCTGCGCGAGTTGATCGCCGCAGGCGGCCCGATGCCGACGGAGTACGGGCTTTTGAATCGCACGCTGCGTCAGCTTGGCGATGCCGTGCGTGCCAGGGTGATCGCCCGGGACGATGTGCTGGCCTATGCGCAGGACATCACCAGCCGCCACCTTGATGGCACGAT